>JASJEE010000091.1 GCA_030064835.1 Microcoleaceae cyanobacterium MO_207.B10
ATTCTCAACTGTGCCATTTTGTGTATTTACGAAAATACCTTATTTTGAGCTTTATAAAATTTATCTTTCCCTACCTGAAAGTAAGTAAATTCATGCTCAAAATCTAGAATGAAATGACCCTGGGTACTGATAACTATTAACTATTAACTGAAATGACCAAACATTCCGATATTCATATATTTAACGTTACTGCTAATTTTTCATAACAGGCTTTTGCTAATTTCGCATAGTCTAAAGCATTGTGTCTATTTACATCTGAAAATCCGACAAATTCATCTCTATTAATATCATGATTAACTCCAGCTACTTTCATTAAAGTTGTCACATCAAATGAGTTAAAGTAAATATTTTTTGGTAAATTAAATGAGCTTCCAAATAAATCACAAAACCAAATCCAATCATCAGCTAGATAGTCAGCCCACATCTCAATAGACTCAAATTTTGCCAACCACTGAGACATTATTTTTGTCACTTATTGGCGTGTAGATTTCATTGTATAATTCTCTAAATCTAGTTCTTTTACAATACAATTTATATCTAGAAATAGAAGGTGTTGCAGCACATTATGTCTTAGCAAATCATTAATTTGATTGTGATTGTAGTCATTAAATTCAGCGTAAAATGTGCGTTTATTTTCCGATATAATACCAATGCTAATTAGAGTAGTATGACGATTTCATTAATTGATAATTGTTCAGGGATAATTGATAATTACCTCTGGTTAAAACCGTTACGGAATTGAATATCAGGAAATATTATTTCTTTTCTTGGTCGATTGGATATGGCGATGCTTCGGAGCGGCTCTGCACTCTTCGGGAAACCTTTCCCTCCGGGACGCTTTCCTACGGAATGCTCCGCAAACGCGCACTTCTGAGCTTTGCGGAGCGCAAACGCCATCCCGCCCTCCGGGAAGCTCCGAATATCGACCGCTTTTTTCCCTTAAAAGGGTCGGCTTTCAACCAGAATTATTTAATAATTAATAATTAATAATTAATAATTCGGTAATCCCGTAAATTCAGTATCAAAAAATATTTTCATTCTCTGCTATTTAGAATATTTTGTAAATTAAGTATCTGAAATAAATAAACATCATCCTGTTGATAACTCAGCTCAAATTCTGAAGTATTTTTTAGTTTTTCCAAAAGTCTGAGAGAATATTCCCGACTACTTTTCCAGCCAGGATGACGCACATTTAACAACACATAATCAAACTCTACTAATTCCTCTGTTATTGGCAATTCTTCTTCCTCAATAATCAACTTAATAAACTGACGATGAGTCAAGTGAGGTGCAATTTCAGAAGTAGTTAAAACTCCGCCTTTTGTATTAACTAAAGCTACGGCAGAGCCTGCTGCCTGCCAAGTATCCAAATAATCTAAATAAATCGACCAAAAATAACCATACTTAGCCAAAGCTAAAAAACCAATTAAAGACCAAATAACCATAAACTTTGGTAAGCGATCGCTAATAAATTTAGATATACTTTTATTTTCTTGTTGCTGTTTTTTTCGGAAATTCCATACCCGATACCACAGCCCAGATTTACCATCAGCAATAGTATAAATTATACTCATCAATAAAAACGGCAAAATTGGCAAAGAATACTGATGAATTAAATCTCTTTGGGCATCAATATCAGACAAAATATTAAGTGTTAAAACTGGAGAAGCAGCCAGTAATGGAGTTAAATATTTAGGAGAAATCCACCAAAATATTGGCAATATTAATAATAATAAATATTCTAAAGTTTTGAGTGATATGACTCTACCGATTACGAGTTCAGGTCTTAAAAACATATTCAATAAAATTCCTGGTATGGAGTCGCCTAAATATTCATAACGTCCAAGACCACCAGGACCTTCACCTCCCCTAAAAAAAGGTATCATTACCTGAGCTGCAATGATAAACCAAGCCGAGCCAACAAACAAAGCTATGGCTCCACATAACCGTTTTTTTTCAAAGAAATATAACCAAAAACCCATAGCAGCAATAGGTAATGATAAAACAGCTTTGCAACCTAAAACCCAAATAATAGCAATAGAAAACCAGACTGTTTTATCTAATTTAGCTGCTAATATTGCCCCTAATATTGCTGGCAATGCCATTACTTCTGGATGAAAATCAAATAAATTTAGATTAAACACTACTGGGTACAATAAATAAACCATTGCTATGGCAAAAGATTGTTTTTTATTTAATCCAGTATGACGGGCTAAACTCCAGGTAGGTAAAGCGCCTATTGCTAAACAAATTGCTTGTATTAATAATAGCCAATAAACGGAAGGATAAATTTTATAAAATAATGCCACTGGGTAGATTGACCAAGCGGCATGATTTCCCAAATGATGTACTTCTAAAAAGGTTGAAAAGGGAGGTAAACCTTGACTGATTAAATAAGTAACTTGGTCATAAATTCCCATCTCAAAAGCAGTAGATTGAAATAGGAGATGACGCACAGTGCTACACACAAATAATATGGTTGCACTAATGATAGTTATTACAGTAACAGGAGTAGATTGTAAACGTTTTAAAATTAACATTTAAGTAGAATATGAATTAATTAATTAATTAAACAAATTTAATTTCAGAAAGTATTGTATTATAGAATTTCCCATATTGGTGAGGTAAAAAAATCCTTTGTTTTAGGGAGTAGGGAGTAGGGAGTAGGGAGTAGAGAAGAAGGGACAATAGGGAGGATAAAATCAGAAAAACAACTGTACCTCATTAGCTTGAGAAATGCTATATAGGGCATTCCAGATTAGTGAGGTACAGCATTCCCGTGGAATATGGGCAGACGATAAACATTTTACCATTTATATTTTTACCTCCCCCAACCTGAAATATGCTGTATACAAAAATAAAAAATTAAGCCTTAATGTAGGGTGGGTTAGGCGGAAATAATTTCAGAAAATCAAATAATATATTCTTGACCGCCGTAACCCACCAAATAGTTAGAATTTGAGGGATTTTTTATATTTATTTTACAGATACTTTCTAAGTTATGACAAATCAAAAAGTAGATAAAAAAACTGAAAATTCCGCTTATCCCCTCTCCCCTAAAAGCGTTAACATTTTTATACACAAATAAAATAGGATTACTATAGGAAATAACTATTAATTATTAATTGTTAATTATTACAGGAATAACTCTTTGAAATACCAATACATCATCCTGCTGATAATTTAATTGCCATTCTTGGTTATTAGGGAGATTTTTAGACAAAATAATACCAGCTTCCTGAGTATCAGGCCAGGGATGACGTAAATTCAGAACTACATAATCAAATTCATCCAAATTATCTGGTTCTGTTTGATTTAGTAATTTTACCATTGGGCGGTGAGTAAAATGGGGAGCTAATCTATTATCTGTAAGTACACCTCCTTTAGTTTTTACTTGACTAATAGCTGCTTTTGTTGGTTGCCAATTATCAATAGTTTGGAAATATAAGGATAAATCTTCTAAGTTTCCTAAAAACAAGAAGATTAAAACCGACCAGCAAATTATGATTTGAGGCAGTTGAAAATTAGGTATTGGTAATTGCATCTGGAATTGAGGAATATTTAATCTTACTATCCATGATTTTTTTTGCGACTTCTGAGAATTTTCTGTGGTTGATGCTGTTGCTAAAGCTGAAATTAGAGCCAATAATAAAAATGGCATTGCTGGCAATGAATACTGATAGTTAAAACTCCGTTGAAAAGAAACTTCAGAAAGCACATTTAACAAAATTGTTGGCATAGCTGGAATTAGTGGAATTAGGGAAGATAAAACCAACTTATTTCTACTAATTAGTAGAAAAATTCCCCAAATTACAGGCAGAAATAGCAAAAAAATATATCTGATAGTATCAACAGAAAATATCTTTACTAAAACCAAACCAGGTTGGAGCAACATATTAATAATAATGCCGACAACAGAATCTCCCAAATAACTATAACGCCCAACTCCAGCCACCTCTTCACCACTGAAAAAAGGAATCATTCCCTGAGTTACAAATATAAACCAGAAAATACCTAAAAAAAGAGCAATAAGACCACAAAACTTTCGCCTTTCAAAAGTTAGTAACCAAAAACCCATAGCTGCCACAGTCAAAGATAAAACAGCCTTACAACCCAACACCCAAATAACTGCAAAACAAAACCAGAAAATATGTTTAAGTCGAGCTGCTAAAATAGCTGCTAAAATAGCCGGAAGTGCCATTACCTCCGGATGAAAATCAAATAAATTAACATTAAAAACTACCGGGTAGAATAGATAAGAAATAGCGATCGCCACTGCTTGTCCTCTATTCAACCCTGCTAGCCTGGCCAAACTCCAACTAGGCCAAGTTCCCAAAGCTAAACAAACAGCTTGCACTAGGAGTAACCAATGAACATCAGCATAAATTCTATATAATAATCCCAAAGGATAAACTGACCAAGCCCCATGATTGCCCAAATGATGGTATCCCAGAAATGAAGAAATGGGAGCCTCCCCTTGACTAATCAAATATACAACCTGGTCATAAATACCCAAGTCAAACCCTGTCGAATGAAATAAACTGTGGCGTAAACTACTACAAAGAAAGAAAACCAGGGTTGCCACTAAAATCATACCACTGATAATAGGTGGTGGGAGTAGAATTAGACTTTTGAGTTTTGTTTTTTTAGTATTATTCAATGTAAAATCAATATTGACAATTTTATTGAATATTTATCATAAATTGAGGAATTATATCAAGTTGCATCATTTGAAAAAAGCTAAATTACTTTCAAGGTCATTTCAGTTATCAGTTAATAGGCTCCCCTACTCAAATAGGAAGGTTTCAATAAAGCAACTCTAAAGCATTATAAGCGCTGATTGCTAAATTAAAAACTTCATTTTTATAATCTCAACTTTAATAATCTCAACTATGAACCACCAAAACCTGAAATTATCTCGTAGAAATTTCCTTAAAACAACAGCTTTAGCTTCCTTTTTTGCCTCTATAAGTAGTCATTATATTTTCACACCCCCTGCTGTTAGGAAAGAATTAAATTATACGGAAGAATGGAGTAGTAATCATTTATTTTTACAAGGAATTAATGCTCCAGTTTTTAAAGAAGTTGATTTGAATAATTTAAAGATTACTGGGGAAATACCATCAGATTTATCTGGAATTTATATGAGGAATGGTCCAAATCCTTTTCTCAAACCTTCTAATTATAATTATCCCTTGGAAGGTGATGGGATGATTCATGCTGTTTATTTTAAAGATGGTAAAGTTAATTATCGAAATCGCTGGATTTTAACCGATAGTTTACTTCAGGAGATGAAGGGATAAAAACCAATTTCTCTAGGGTTTAAAATGAGAAATTATGCTAATACAAATGTTATTTCTTGTGGTGACAATATTCTGGCTTTATTTGAAGTTGGATTACCTTATAAAATCACTCCAGAGTTGGAAACATTAGGTGAATATAATTTTGGTGGAAAAGTACAAGAGGCTATGACTGCTCATCCACGTTTTGATCCGAAAACTGGAGAGTTACATTTCTTTCGGTATTCATTTATTGCTCCTCCTTATTTAATTTATTATGTGGCAAATAATCAAGGAAAAGTTGTTAAAGAAGTACCTATAGACTTGCCTGAACCTGCTCTTTTACATGATTTTATAATTACAGAAAATTATGTGATATTCTTTCATTGTCCTTTGGTTTTTAACATAATTAAGGCATTGGTAGGAGGAAGTCCTTTTGTTTGGAAACCTGAGAAGGGAACAAAAATTAGTTTAATGAATCGTCATCAAGGAAAAGAAATTAATTTCTGGTTGAAAACAGAATCTTTCTGGATGTGGCATTTTATGAATGCTTTTGAAGATAATAATCAAGTAATTATTGATTTTCCTCATTATCCTACTTTAATTTTGGATGATAATATTGCCAGTGTCCTTAGTAATAAATCTAGTTTTAGGAGGATTATTGTTGAACCTACTACAGGTAAGGTCAAGCAAGAAATTATTGATGATCGTATGGTAGATTTTCCTATTTTTGACCAGAGAAAAACTGGACAACCTTACCGCTTTGGTTATATGCCTCATGTTGATTTAGAGTTAATGGCTAGTAAAGGGATTCCTAATTATTTTCCTGAATTAATTCAGTATAATTTGGTGAATAAGACAAGTAAAGTACATCGCTTTAAACCAGGAAATTATTGTGGAGAGGCAACCTTTGTTTCGAGAAAAGGGGGAGAGTCTGAGTCAGATGGTTATGTGATGACTTTTGTTAGTAATGAAGATACAGGAACTAGCGATTTAGTTATTATTGATGCTGCTAATTTTGGAGAGGAACCTCTGGCAAAAATTCATTTACCTGTACGAGTACCTACTGGTTTTCATGGTAATTGGATTTCTACATAATTAATCTTATTAAAGCTCAAAAAAAATCTAAATAACAAGAACAGATTATATTAAATCCGGTGAGGGAAAGAAGGTTTATTGTGAAGCTAGGACAGAAATCAGAGCGCAGAAGACAGAAAGCTTAAAAGGATTTGGACATTAGCTTTTCATAACTGGATTTCGTATTACCTATGGCTTTAGCAAACGGCCTCTTATAGCACTACAAATAGTTTTTACTTGATCTCATAAGCTGATACCTGAATGCTTAAAGCTATAACAAAAAATAACAATAGAATCGTATAGTGGAATGGTGGACAAATTCCTAAAAAAATTATGAAAGCAATTACAATATTGGGATCTACTGGGTCCATTGGTACTCAAACCCTAGACATCGTTACCCATCACCCAGACAAATTTAGAGTTATTGGATTGGCTGCTGGCCGTAACGTCGAAATGCTGGCCCAACAAGTGCGACAGTTTCGCCCTCAAATTGTTGCCATTGACGATAAGTCCAAATTTAATCAATTACAAGAGGCCATTGCTGATATCAAGCCTCAACCTATATTACTTGCTGGAGAAGAAGGGGTATGTGAGGTAGCTAGACATGGCAACTCTGAAGCAGTCGTAACGGGTATAGTCGGTTGCGCTGGTTTATTGCCTACTATTGCTGCTATCGAAGCAGGCAAAGATATTGCTTTAGCAAATAAAGAAACACTCATAGCAGGAGGCCCAGTTGTTAATCCTTTGATTGAAAAACATGGAGTAAAATTACTGCCCGCAGACTCCGAACATTCAGCAATTTTTCAATGTCTTCAAGGAACACCTAAAGATGGTTTACGCAGAATTATTTTAACTGCTTCTGGTGGTGCTTTTCGAGACTGGCCAATTGATAAATTATCAAAAGTAAAAGTGGCGGATGCTATTAAACATCCTAACTGGTCAATGGGTCGCAAAATCACCGTTGATTCTGCCACAATGATGAATAAAGGTTTGGAAGTTATTGAAGCTCATTATTTGTTTGGATTGGATTATGAAAATATTGATATAGTCATTCATCCTCAGAGTATAATTCACTCTTTAATTGAGTTACAAGATACTTCAGTTTTAGCTCAATTAGGTTGGCCGGATATGCGTTTACCTTTACTTTATGCTTTATCTTGGCCGGAAAGAATTTATACAGATTGGCAACAGTTAGATTTAGTTAAAGCTGGTAGTTTGACTTTCAAAGAACCCGATCATTTGAAATATCCTTGCATTCAATTGGCTTATGCTGCGGGTCGAATTGGTGGTTCTATGTCTGCTGTTTTAAATGCTGCAAATGAACAAGCTGTCGCTCTATTTTTAGACGAAAAAATTCCCTTTTTAGATATTCCTAAGTTGATTGAATATGTATGTGAAAAGCATAAATCAGATTATCAGGAAAATCCACAACTAGATGATATTTTAGTAGCAGATAAATGGGCAAGAGCAGAAGCTATAGCAGGAAGTTTAATAGTTAGTAATTCTTTGACTCATTTGAATGTAGTAAATTTTGATGATGAGCAAACAGATGTAGAAGCAGAGAATTTAAAACAAGACAATTTAAAACAAGACAATTTAGAATCTGAAGCATCAACAGAAACAGAAGATCAAGAATCAGATTTTCAGAGTTTTTTTCACCAAGGAGTGACAAAATATGAACAACAAAATTATAAAGCTGCTCTAGCAGAATTTAACCAAGCATTAGAGATAGAACCTGGTAATGCAGATGCTTATATTTATAGAGGTGATGTTAAAGAAAAATTAGAAGATAATCACGGAGCAATTGCAGATTATAATCAGGCAATTAATATCGACGCAACTCATCCCAAAGCTTATTACAGACGGGGAAATGTACTCCGAAAAGTGGGAGATAATTGGGGAGCGATCGCTGATTATAATCAAGCAATTCGACTTAATCCAAATTATGTATCTGCCAAAAATAGTAGTCATTTTCATGCCGATGTTAGTGGTACAGAAACATTGCTTCAAGAGTAAGGCAAAGTTACTAAACCAAATCAATCAATAATAACTTGTGATTGACTGCAAAAATTATAACTAAATAATCAAGCAGTCAGCCAAAAAGAAATACAGCACTCTCAAATTAGGTAGCTCAAATACTTCTGTTAAAAATAAGTGAAACTAATAATTTTTTTTAGTAACTTTCCCTGGTTTGTATTCAGAAGTATAAAGATTGAAAAAGCTGTTAACGTAGTTCCTCCGCAGGAGGCTAGCTGATTTGCTGCAGCGCTGTTTGCGCAGCATTCCGTAAGAAATGCTTACTTTTTGACTGTTAACTTTTGAATCTGACAAATTATGTATACCACATCCGAAAACACAACCACAATCATAGTAGCCTTAATTGCTTTAGGAATTCTCGGCTGGGGATACTACAGAGCTAGACCTTATGGCAAAGCAGGTATTCTGGCCTGGTTGCAATCATTAGTGTTAATGGCCCCTTGGCTATTGTTTTTTGGTCTATTTGCTCTCGGAATTTATCTCAACTTAGTATCAATCCTATTTCTATTAGTAGCCTGTACAGGATTGTACATCTTTTTGGGACGACAACTGCGAGCAACAGCAGCCAAAGAAACACAAAATAACCCTGATACAAACCAGTTCCCTAATTCCTCACCACCGTCTCCCAATGAAAAAGTAACCACATCAGGAGAGCAGGAGGAACATCAGCAGGAAACAGAAAAAACCGAAAATATTGATCCCAAAAAAGAACAGATATCAGAATTTATTCCCATTCCTGGAGAAGACCTCCAAAAAATTAAAGATATTTTTGGTATCGATACCTTTTTCTCTACTGAAACAATACCCTATCAAGAGGGAGCAATTTTCAAAGGTAATTTACGGGGAGAGACAGAAACAGTTCATAGTCAATTATCAGCTAGTTTAGCAGCAAAACTAGGCGATCGCTACCGACTATTTTTAATCGAGAGTCCCGAAGGTAAACCAGTAGTAGTTATTTTACCAAGCACAAAAGACCCTCAACCTGCCACCACATCTCAAAAAATTCTGGCAGTAGTTCTATTTATTGCTACCATTGCCACCACTTTAGAAGCAGGAGGCTTATTGTTAGGGTTTGACTTTTTTAACGAAGTTATGCGATACCAAGAAGCATTACCCATTGCACTCGGTTTATGGGGTGTTTTAGGCGCACACGAAATAGCTCACCAAGTCCTAGCAAAACGTCATAATGTTAGCTTTAGTTGGCCGTTTTTTCTACCAGCTTGGCAAATTGGTAGTTTTGGTTCTTTTAACCGTTTTGAGTCACTTTTACCTAGCCGAAAAGTGCTATTTGATGTTGCCTTTGCAGGCCCCGCTGCTGGAGGCATAATTTCTCTAGGAATGTTATTAGTTGGTTTGTTGCTTTCCCACGAAGGTAGTCTCTTTCAGATGCCTTCAGAATTTTTTAAAGCATCTGTTTTAGTGGGTAGTTTAGCACGGGTGATTTTAGGGACGGCTGTACATCAAAATATTGTTGATGTTCACCCACTAGCAATTATCGGTTGGTTGGGGTTAGTGATTACGGCTATTAATCTGATGCCTGCGGGTCAGTTGGATGGTGGCAGAATGATTCAAGCGATTTATGGGAGGAAAGTAGCAGGTAGAGCCACATTTTTCACCTTCATAGTTTTGGCGATCGCTTCTCTGGTAAATCCGCTAGCGTTGTATTGGGCAATTATTATTTTGGTATTACAGCGAAATTTAGAACGCCCTTGTTTGAATGAATTAACCGAACCTGATGATGCGCGAGCCGCTTTGTGTTTGTTAGCTTTGTTTTTAACGATCGTCACGTTATTACCTTTAACTCCTGCTTTGGCTGGTAGATTAGGTATTGGCGGGTGATATCTGAGTAGAAAATTACAGCGCTTCGCGATGTTATGAGCTACACCCATTGCGGGCATCTTGCCCGCACTACAAAATATTCGGCGTGGCTGAATACTGGGATGATTTCGCCTGACACAGGGATGATGGTTTCTGCTCGGGCGACAAAATCATCCCGCAATTATGCAATGCCAAATATTCAATTCACACCTGGTACATCATCAGCAAAATTGTAGTGGATTGACACAGCTAATTTTGTGCAAAATTGTAGCAAAATTGTAGGGTGCGTACTTACGGCATAAATTTAGATTATTAGATTATGAAATAGATTTAGCAATCCGTCGTAACTCACCATTTTAGATGTCTCAGTCCAGTACAAAGATTATTAGAGAATATTTGCAAAGGTACTTTTTGCAAATATTTTTATTCATAATTTTATTAATATCATGTTCGGTTGAATACTTATAAATAAATGTTGCGAGGAGTCAGGAGTTAGTAGGGGTGGATTCGCGAATCACCCGTATAGGAGTCAGGAGGAAAGAAAGGAGGAAAGCGCTGTAATTTCAGTATTTCTTTGGTACTGTCAGTCCTTGAATTTTATTAGACTTGAATTTTATTAGACTTGAATTTTATTATACAGGAACTGCTATGAAAAAAAATGATGTTCACCTACCACCTACCACCTAAAACCTACAAATTTTGTACTTCATCAGTATGGGAATTTCTATATATACATCCAATACATAACAGTTATATATAAATACTTTTGACAATTCTATAATTAACTGAAAAGGAAAATAAATATAATTACCAATGTCTGCATACATCCGCATCTAATTTCATAAATTATGTATAATATAAGTCTTTGATTGACATTCTCAAAAAAAAATGCCAATAATAGTAGGTGTAAATCAATTAATTTTCCAATCACGGTTTAACAAATGAATTACATTGTTTCAGCTACCATTGCTGTAACTGCTTCTCTAGGGAGTATTCCTGCCTACGCCGCAACTTTTAACCCCCAAGACTCTAGTTTTAATTTATCCCAAATGTTTGTTTTTGGGGATAGTCTTTCTGACCCAGGAAATGCTTTTTATCTAACAAGGGGACTATTTCCAGACGGTTCTACATCTTTGCATTTTCAAGGAAGATTTTCTAACGGACCGATTTGGATAGAATCTTTGGCATCTTTTTTGGACTTAAATCCTACTGCTTTTTATGCTAATTTTTCTGAGTCTGCCGATGGAGCTAATTATGCTGTAAGTGGTTCCCTAAGTGGAGACGAGAATATAGTCTCTTTTCTAGGCTTGTCTATAGGTTTGCAGCAACAACTAGAAACTTTTATTTATCCTTTATTAACAACAAATCAATCAGCTAATTCTGACGCATTATATACTGTATTTACAGGAGCAAATGATTATCTTATATATCCCTTATCTCTTCTAGACTTAGCAATAGAACCAGAAACACCTCCTAATCCAAATCAAACAGTTAATAATATTTCTAACGCTATTGAGTCTTTGTATAATGTAGGGGCTCGTGACTTCTTAATTCCTAACTTGCCAGCACTAGGTCAAACACCTTTGGCAACATTTACAGGTACATCTGATTGGCTTAATGAGTTAACGGATGCTCATAACCAGAAACTAGAATTAGCGATCGCCGAGTTAAATCAATCTTTATCGGGAGCGAAAATCACCCTACTTGACATTAACTCTATCCTAGATGGAATCATTGAAAATCCAGCTCAGTTTGGTTTTTCCAATTTCACAGGTAGTTGGTCAAATACAGTTAAATATTTTTGCCCGGATGCCTTTTTAGCCACTGATGGTTCGGTAGCATCCTGTGATGTCGATGTTCCAGACCCAGATGAATATGTATTTTGGGATATACTGCATCCTACAGCAGCAGGTCATCAGATTTTTGCCGATGCAGCTATAAATACTCTTCAATCTGAATATAAGACAGTTCCAGAGTATACTTCCATCCTCACTTTTTTAGGATTAGGTGTAAGTTTGTTAGCAATTTCACCTTTCAAGCAGAAGCAAAAAGTATAGCAAAAGTCAGAAGGCAAAACGACAAAGCTTACTTTGTGTAGGTTTTAGCCTTTTGATATGTCCCGGCCCTTTTGTCTCCTCATGGTTCCCACACTTCTCACACCCCCCATTCTGCAAAACTTCTAATACTTATAGCTAATGGGTAGGCCCTCAAAGGCCAGGTCTTGAAATTAGCTCGAAAAGCCGGGATATGGATGTTGATTTATAGAGGTTTGGTTACAGCGGTTTTTACTTCAGTAGACCACAGTAGGGACGTTCCATGCAACCTCCCTAGAAGGTTTTGGTTATAGCTATGTGGTTGATCAATTTGAAAAGCGCTGTATAGAATAAATCCCTAGTAATATCATGTCCGGATGATTAGTGATAATTAAGCAGTCCTTGTTTTCGGCCACCAATGAAAACAGGTTAACCTCTGAACAAATTCCTGCTGTTCCATAATTTTCTGACATCGCTAGACCAGAAGTTCAGGCTAAGTTTTAAGAATATAAGGTCAAGTTAAACAGCAAGTCTGAAAAACAGAAAAAAAGCCAAACAGGTAAATTTACCAACTTAGTCCATTCTCGGACTGTGGTCTTTACCCTCAGAAGACTATTTCCTATATTAAAATCTAATTGTTTTGATTAAAAGTCTATTTAAAACTACTAAAGTAATATGCTAGCTAGAGTTTGGAGTGCATCAATAGTTGGTATCGAAGCCATAAAAGTAGGTGTCGAAGTCGATGTATCGGGGGGACTGCCAAAAGTTGTCGTTGTAGGATTGCCAGATGCAGCAGTTCAAGAATCAAAAGAAAGAGTCAAAGCTACCCTCAAAAATTGTGGCTATGCTTTCCCGATGCGGAAAATCCTCGTCAACCTCACCCCAGCAGATTTGCGCAAAGAAGGCCCCAGTTTTGACCTACCTATCAGTATGGGCATTTTAGCAGCCTCAGAGCAAATTAGCGCCGACTTACTTGGAGACCATCTATTTCTAGGAGAACTTTCCCTGGACGGAACATTACGACCAATAGCCGGAATATTACCCATTGCTGCTGCCGCCAAAAAAATGGGAATCAGTGGCTTAGTTGTACCTGCTGCCAATGCAAAGGAAGCCGCTGTAGTTAAAGGGTTATCAGTTTATGGTTTTGAAACGATATTTGATGTCACTGATTTTTTGAATAATCCCGCCCGCTATTCCCCACTGGAAATAAATACTGCTGAAATATTTGCAAACAAACAATTTACAGGTTTAGATTTAAAAGAAGTAAAAGGACAAAATCATGCTCGTCGTGCTTTAGAAATAGCTGCTGCAGGCGGACATAATTTAATTTTTATTGGACCTCCTGGCAGTGGAAAAACAATGTTAGCGCGACGTTTACCTGGAATTTTGCCACCGTTGAGTTTTGAGGAAGCATTAGAAGTAACTCAAATTCATTCGGTGGCAGGGTTGTTGAAAGATCGGGGGAGTTTGGTGAGCGATCGCCCGTTTCGGAGTCCCCACCATTCTGCATCGGGTCCGTCTTTGGTGGGTGGGGGAAGTTTTCCGCGACCGGGGGAAATTTCGTTAGCTCACCGAGGGGTATTATTTTTAGATGAGTTAACGGAATTCAATCGCAATGTTTTGGAATATTTGCGTCAACCTTTGGAAGATGGGGTTGTGACGATATCGCGCACCAGACTCTCGGTAGAATTTCCGGCTCAGTTTACTTTGGTTGCTAGTACAAACCCTTGTCCGTGCGGTTATTATGGGGATTCGATTCAACAATGTACCTGTTCTCCTCGCCAACGGGAGCAATATTGGGGAAAACTTTCGGGACCGTTGATGGATAGAATAGATTTGCAAGTGATGGTTAATAGATTGAAACCGGAGGAAATTACGAGGCAGGAATTTGGGGAAGCATCGGAGAATGTTAGGGAGAGGGTGAAAGTTGCACGCGCTCGCGCTCGGTTTCGGTTTCGGGATGAACCTGGTTTAAGTTGTAATGCTCAGATGCAAAGTCGTCATTTTCGCAAGTGGTGTCAGTTGGATGATAGTATTCGGAATTTATTGGAGGGAGCAATTAGAAAATTAGGCTTGTCAGCGAGGGCGAGCGATCGGATTTTGAAGGTGGCAAGAACTATTGCTGATTTAGCGGGGGATGAGGAGTTGAAACCTGCTTATGTTGCTGAGGCAATTCAGTATCGGACTATTGATAGAATACAGTAATGAATGAAATGATGGGATATTTAACTCAATAATAAGCTTGTGCTTTTAAGTCTCATTACTTATTTCTGATAAAATTTGTACAATTTTTGATTTTTTTGCTGGTAAATTATATTCTATCACATTCCCAACTTCATCTAAGTCTATTCCAGAATAGTTATTAATCAAGACATCTCGAAAACCGGCAATTCTTCGCCAGGGAATCTCTGGGTAATTTTGCTTTAATTAATTCTGGAGAAAGCCGTTTACAGCGCTTTTATGATTGATGAACCACATCGTCACAACCTAAACCCCGTAGGGGCGATTTCCGTTCCGGAATGCTCCGCAAAAGCGATTCGCCCCTACATTCTTGCTGATAACTGATTAATTATCTACATTGGAGCAAACGCTAACAACTAATTGACAGTTATTACCACAAGCTGCCATTGCTTTGTTTCCTGCTGCACTTCGACTGTTAGGATGTACTCCTGTCGTCACAAAGCTATAACTATTCCGCTTTCTTGCTAAAGCAGCACATTGATTTTGTACTAATACCTCCACTGTACAACCGCGACTATTGCAACTTCTAATTGCAACGTCTCTCGCTGAACTTGCAGAATAGTGTTTCCAGGAATAGCCAGAATAACCTGTGGAACGAGAATAAGCGATCGCTGCATAATCTGCTAAAGCTGGCATTGATGCTAAGATAGTCATAGGAATAGCAAGAAGAGTTGCCATACCCAATAATTTTGGTTTTGTCATGGTAAAAATATCTAAATGTGTTCTATTTAATAAACGTTGTGGGGAAAGATTTTTTATGCAAATTTTTGAGGTAATTTGTAGGTTGGGTAGAACGATAGTGAAACCCAACATCAAAAAGGTTTCCTCCTACAGCACTTTTAAGAGCGATCGCCTCGTGTCACAAGCAAAACAATGTAGGGGCGTTTCATGTCGCGCAGCGAAATGGCCATTCGCCCCTACTACATAAATCAGAACTGCTGTATGTTGGGTTTCGTTACCTCAACCCAACCTACGACTGATAACTGATAACTGACTCAGCTTAAGCCCGCACAAATAAACGCACTCCAATACACCGGATGATCGAACGGATGTTCCTCTTTCCACTTTTTCTTCAAATGTGTATTCTTCGTGTCATAAATACGCTTATAAATATTGCTCAGTTTCTCCCGCTCCTCCTCTAACTCCCGATACTCCGCCGAATCTTTGGCATGATCACGTCTGACTTCTATTTCCTTAAGTTGCTCGTATGCTATATCCAACTTCTCCCCTAACGCTACCTCTAATTCCTTTTTATACTGCTTCCTCAACTCCTTCCCTGTGAACTCCCGTAACTGTCGTTGTGCTAGTTGCAATGCAACGGAACGATTTTTTCCCTCTTTGCGCAACTGATGATAAAATATCGAAAACAAACAAGTTCCTAAATCGTCCACTGACCACAAACTGCTAATAACACCCCTGGCACCCGCACACAAAAACCCTGTATTTAATGTCAATACATCATCGGAGATTGGCACTAAACCAAAGTTGGTCTCACAACAGTCGATGAATACTTCGTCTAAGTCTGGGAAACGGAATGCAGGAGATAATAGTTGCCCCAAGGTAATTCTGCCATCCGCTAAAAGTAATGCTGATTCCATACAGTTGTCTACGCGAGATTGGGCGTGATGGGTTGACAATAACCGTTTTACCTGAGATAATAATAATTTGTAGCTGTCAACGGTTGCAGCTTCACCACGGAGCCGTTGGTTGTCTGGCACTCCATACATTTTGGCTATATGTTGGGCTTCATAGCTGGAACATGGTAAGTCGTTGCGGGTGTCTTCGACGATGCCATATTCTGCCGTTGTTACTTCTGGGCGTTGGGTACAAAAGTCTAGAATTTGGCAACTGGCAAGGGTGCGGATACGGAAATAGTCTCCTAGATAGGTGTGGGGAGTGTGGGAGGTGTGGGGAGTGTGCGTAGGGACGTTGCATGCAACGTCCCTACGGGAGGTATGGGAGGTATCACTTTTGACTTTTGAATTGATGACTGGCATTGCGCTCCAGGGGAGAAAGTGTAAGTATAGATGGGGAATTAATATCAATTCTTCTATGTCTTTGAGGTAAAACTTGCACAAGTCGCCTAATCTCAATTTACTAGCAACTTCCTCTAAAAATCTAGGCATCTGTTGTTGCCATTTCTGGCGGGATGAGAGGTAAGAATTAAACCAACTGTCGATAATCCAATCTTGCAGTTTTTCAACCCCCAAACCATTGTAGGTATGAACTTTAACGCCATTTTGTCGCACTACAAACAAATAGGTCTCGTTGTCGGTGGTATAAAAACTCAATATCGCTGTAGTCGGTTGCTGTATCAATGCTTGGATTTTCTCAAATTCCAGTGGGGTAACTTGAATGCCATCTGCTAATACTCGGTCTAAACTACGGATTTTTTTATAGACTTCCTGCTTTTGAGCTTCTAATTCAGCAATTTGTTGGTTTCTTGCTTCTGTGGCAGCTCGTCCCCTGGTTGCTGCTGCTAACTCTTTTCCCTCTGTGCGACTGTCTCCTTGTTGTTGTTCCCAAAGTTGATTGATTTTATCTTGAATAGATTTGTGTTTTTCTAACCATTCTTGAACTTCCACAGGTATTTCACCGTCGGAGTAGAGGTCGTTACTTGCCATCAAATCTACTAACCGTCTGGAGCGAGACCGCTCTACATATTCTAAGGCTTTTTCTATTTGATTGATATTGATGTAAGCTTGTACTATATTTTGGTAGACTTTAATTGCTTCTGCGAGGATTTCTTGGCGGCGATCGTCGTCTGTTGACCAACTGCGACTGAGTTCGACTGCGGTTATGGCTTTTTCGTAGGCAGCAATGGCAGGTCGCCAGTTGCCTTCCTTGAAGTGGAGGTCGCCTAAGTTGCGGGAAGTTCGGAGACATTCAATAGGATCGGCTTCAGGGGTGCGAACTTCCAATGCCAGATGATATGCAGCAATAGCATTTTCCAGATTCTGTGCCCGGTTGCCTCTGATTCTGTTTCTGTAGGCAATAGCTAGATTGTTTTGAGTCTGTGCCCAATCCATAGGGAAGTCTTCTTTGGTACGAACTTCCAATGCCAGATGATATGCAGCAATAGCATTTTCCAGATTCTGTGCCCGGTTGCCTCTGATTCTGTTTTGGTAGGCATTAGCTAGATTGTTTTGATTCCTTGCCCAATTTTCAGGGTTACTCTCGCGGGTAAAGACTTTTAGCACTGCTTCGTAACCTGCAATGACGATTTCCATGTTATTTGCTTTGTTGCCGAGTGGGAAGTCGTTGAGGTACTCGCTGAAACAGAAAATAGTAGTGGCCATGAGTTCTGCTTTCATAGTCTCCAATTCCGAAAATTTAGCAGTTGCCCAGTTTCCTAATATATGGGCAAGGTTATCATCAAGTTTATCTAAGTTTGCTTGCAGGAGTGGGTAGATAACTTTGGGGTCGCCGTTGCTGTCGGCGATTGCTCGAAGTACCTCCTTTAGGAAGTTCAAATAATCTTCCGATGAGTAATTAGTTGAGGGAGAAGATTCTGATATTTCTAGCACTTCTGCAAGCTGACTCCTGAGATGGCGTAAAAAATTAGCAGCGTCTTGAGCATTTTGGTCATCGGTTTCTGCGAGTTGTTGTGCATAATGTTCCATCACTTGCAGTAACCCTTCATCTACTAACTCGGGGTTAGCTTCGAGGATTTCAGCTACCTCGTTGGTGTGGGTTAGCAGTTGTTGGATGAGGTTAGTGTATGCTTCTATGCGTTGTTCGTCCATTTTTAGTTATTGGTTAGTTGATATCTATATATTTATCTGTATTTGGGGTTGAAGTTTATGCAGTAGGAGACCTAACCCCCCAACCCCCTTCCCTGGGAGGGAAGGGGGAGCAAGAAATAGGAGGGAATCTCTACTCCCCTCTCCTTGTAGGAGAGGGGTTGGGGGAGAGGTCATAATTTAGGGTAAAAATCAAAATTGCCACGCCTTGAGAAAAGAGGATATTTTGTCAGGTAGCGATCGCTTATTCAGAAATCGAAATCACCCGAATTTGAGTTATTCGGTGCATAGGTTTACTTGGTTTTTCAGTCGTTATTAACTCATCAGCACCCACAGAAATTGCTGCCGCTACATGAAGAGCATCCATTGCTCCTAACCCAAAATCAGAAGCTAACTGTTGTGCAGATTCAACAATCTTTTCCAGTTCATTTGCCCAAATACTACAACCAGCAAAAAAAGTTTCATAAAAATCAACTTCAGCCAATTGTTTATTATATCTAGCTTTAGGCAATACTTCTAACTTCACAAATAAGCTAGTCGCATATTCTCGTTGGGGATCGTCAAGAACTTCTGTCGCTTTAACCGCTACAGTTGTTGTACCTCTAAATGCTGCAATAAGTACCCCAGAATCGATATAAGTTTTGGTAAAACTCACTCTCTTTCACCCCGGCGATCGCTAACTTCAGCCTCAACTTCATCCCAAGTTAGTAACTTAGGTTGTTTAGCAAGTGCTTGAGAACGAATTTGCCATAACTTTTTACCCATTTCCGTTTTAGGTTGATAAATATTTTCCCGATCTAGATCCAGATTTTGTCTATAAAATTGTTCGACCAAATCTAATACTTCTTGCTGTTTTTCCACAGGTAAAGTGCGCCATTTATCCAGTAATAATTGTTCCCTATTCATTTTCTACCTCAAAGTATATTCAGTTATCAGTTGTCAGTAGTTTTGGCGATCGCCATTTTCAGTTATCAGTTATCAGTAAATCCGGCCATAGTATATTTCCTAAATCTCAGTCAAGAATTACTTCTGTACGTCCCCAAGGAGACGCCTCCCCTATCTGACTTCGTGTTGGCGATCGCCCTCAACAAACTCTTCAAACAAATCAAAAAAACGTTCTAAAGCATCTCTTTCATCTGTCGAATAAAACAAAATAATATTCGCCCAAGATTTCGAGGTATTAACCTTAAATTTTGCTTGAATCCATTCTTGAAAACCATCAAAACAGTAGGGCGTATTTAGAGAATTACCAGACTCATATTGAGCCACATTATAACCCGATAAAAAGGCTTGTAAACACATAATAGACGGCCTGCCTAAATAAACATTTGGCTTAAGTTTAATTTTTGGGAGAATATCGTAAACTCTATCCATTTTTACCTCTTATTAATAAATTAACTGTAGAAAGATTAAAAACTTGTTTCTGTGAATTGCTACATTTTTAGTTACAGCCAGAATTTTATTTCGCACTTTCTAACTTCTAACTTCTGACTTCTGACTTTGTTTTATTGTCCCCTCATACTTATCTAAATCTAAATTTTCTCTAATAAACTCTTCAAACAAATCAAAAAAACGCTCCAAAGCATCCCTTTCATCTGCCGAATAAAACAAAATTATTTTCATCCACGACTGAGTATCTGGCAAATTATATTTTGACTCTATCCATTCCTGAAAGTTCTCAAAATATTCCTCTTCTTGACTCAAAGGTACGCCCAATTCTCGCCGTGCAAATGTATAACCATCTAGGAAAACTTGTAGATGGTCAATTGATGGTTTTCCTAAATACAAAGCAGGTCTTTTTCTGATTTTTCTAATTAATTCATAAAATCCAATCATATTTAACCTCAAAACTAATATGTAATTAAAACTCTATTTCTGTTACTTCAAATTCACCACCTAAATCCATTGCTACGTAAGCATTCAGCCGTCAGCTATCAGCTATCAGCTATTGTTTTTGGTTGGAGATTTCAACCTACCTTAAGGTTATACTTTTTTATAAACATCTTTACTGAAGATCAAACTTGATTTTATAATAATGGATAGCTTGAAAAGCTTGGTCTTATTGCTGATAGCTGACAGCTAATAGCTGAATGCTTACATTGCTACACAATACAAGTTACCCAACCATACTTGTCTAGAAACTCCTTGA
The DNA here is from genome assembly GCA_030064835.1 of Microcoleaceae cyanobacterium MO_207.B10. Classification (GTDB taxonomy): domain Bacteria; phylum Cyanobacteriota; class Cyanobacteriia; order Cyanobacteriales; family Microcoleaceae; genus JASJEE01. The sequence goes on from JASJEE010000091.1 coordinate 20,378, forward strand.
TTATCAATATTATCAAATATTAATTCTACTCCTTTTATTTCCAGAGCGATTCCCTCATGGCGACCATTTGTAGCAATATTCAGCCCTAATCTATCATGGTAGATATTACCATACTTTCCTTTAGCTTTCCCCGTATAAAGTTTAACTTGTTTACCAGAAATTCCTCTAGCAATTAAAAAATCTTTAATTGTCAAAGCACAAACTGTACATTCAAATAGCTGAAAACGACTAGCAAGTTCTGAAATTTGCTGACGTAGTTCATCATCAAATAAAATTTCGTTACTCATTACAGTAATGACAACTGCCATAACAGACAACTAGAAGTAGGAACTTCCAATAGAAAGTCCCTACAATTATCTAATCTAAATCTCCATCTCTTCCTTCCCAAATTTCTACTAATTTATCCATCAAATCTTCTGCTAAATCGCTCAACTCAATATCCCCATTTTGATCATCTCCTTCTTTCAAACTTACAACCAAATTATCTGCTGATTCTGGTTTACCAATCCCCAAATATGTCTCAAACAAATCCGTAACAGCACCACGCCGCTCAGATTTTTTTTTAGTCCGATAAATCGACTCCAACTGAGCAATAATATTAGTCAAATCTTCCATTTCTAACCGTTCTTTGACTCTAGCAAAAACCGGATCGATATCCGCAGCAATAGCATTATTAGCTAATTCTAAATTTTGCAAACATTCAAACAAAGTTTCTATATCTTCTAACTCATCAATTTCTACTTCTTCCGGCATTTCGTCGGGTTCATCAATTGGCAAAAAGCCCAATATTTCTCCAGATTGTAAACTGTTTTCTAACCGAACAAAAACATAACCAATTCTATCTTCAAGTACCTCTGGCGGTAACTCTATTTCATCCTGTTCTGGCAATACATAACGACACTCTAATTGAAAGACATTAAGAATAGCTAAATCTGCCACATTATGATAATGACGAATTACCGGATTCCAAGAATCAGAAGCTTCTAAATCTGTGGAAATATCCATCATTTTGAGGAAATTATCTACAGCATAAACGACTAAAGTATTTAGATAAACTTGAGTCTTTTTTTCCTTATTAGGTTGTTGGGCTGCAAATTCTTGAGCATAATTATGAGCCTCTCTTGGGATGGGAATATTAATAGTTTGATTTTCTGTAGTAGTCATTATTCGCCTCCTAAAAGTTCGTTCTTAATTTGAGCCAAACGTGGTTTACATATTCTGTGCCAGTGGGCTGTTAGAGTTCCCTTGGGAATTTTTAATTCTTCTGCCGTTTCTTCCCATTTTTGCGGAGGATTTCTGAAAAAACGCCGTTTAGCAATTTCCGCACAAGTACATTGAGGATAATCTCTTGGATGACAAACTAAATCTTGAATTTTTGCTGATACTTTTTCCTCAAAATCTTCTTGCTCTAAAGTGTCCATAGGCTCAGGAATATCAGCAGCAATAACCTCTCCTAAAGTCGGTGTATTTCCATCATTATTGTCATCAGGAATTGGTGCATCAAGAGAGATTTCTACTCGCTTTTTCTTATCTTCACGATCCAAATCAAGAATTCTGAATCCGAGACGCAACCCATACCAATTCATCCACAATCTCAGACTATGTACAAAAGACTTTTTTCCTGCTTTAATTTTCTCAAATTCAGTACATATTCTTTGAGAAAATTCTAACTGAATCTCTTGCAATAAATCTGGGTATCTTGGGTGTGGGGATGTACGAGGTATTTGGAATTTTAAAATTAGCTTCCACAAGTGAGCAAAAGCCTTATCCCGTTCCCTAGTTCCCGGAGTTTCTTGACAGAAATTAGCGATCGCTTCACGGAGCAAATCATCATTAGATTTGTCATTACACATTTGAGTTACAGAAACATATTTTGACTTTACCATTTAACTAACTCCAACTATACCATAAATCATGTTTATTTTTTCTCCTAAAAAATGTAGGTTGGGTTGAGGAACGAAACCCAACATTTTTGTTTGTGAAATATTTAGTTATGTGTGGGTTTGGAGACCAAACCCCTACGGTAAAAATTCATCTAATTTATTTGTGAAAAAAAATTGGTTATGTGTGGGTTTGGAGACCAAACCCCTACGGCTAAATTTAATCTCAATTTGATTTCTTTCCATTGTAGGTTGGGTCTCAGAACG
>JASJEE010000092.1 GCA_030064835.1 Microcoleaceae cyanobacterium MO_207.B10
CACAACCTGTAGTCTCACAACCTACGCCACAGGTAGAACCACAACCTGTAGTCTCACAACCTGTAGTCTCACAACCTACGCCACAGGTAGAACCACAACCTGTAGTCTCACAACCTGTAGTCTCACAACCTACGCCACAGGTAGAACCACAACCTGTAGAATTTCAGACCCGTAGGAATATTGAAACTGAGCCACAATCACTCCTAGTTTACAATCCATCTTTACGTCTCGTACCTCGCCATGAACCCGCAGACGTAATTTCATCCCAAAAAGATTCTTCTCTAATTGACTGGTTAGAAACGTCAGGTCGAATGTTACCAAGAGACCCCTCTGAAACAGATAGCAATTATCTAGGAGAGGAAGAAGAAATCTCAGAATTAATTGCCGTTGATGACAATTTTAATGATGACGACGATGATGATGTAGAGGACGATTCAGAGCAAGCACTTGACTAAAAATCATCCGGAAATTAAGATTTAACAACCTTTTCACAGGAGTTTTCAGATGAAATATTGAAGATATGTACAGAACATATGTTTCTAGTGAAAGTCAAAAAATAAAATCTAAACTTTAAAAAAGTGTGTGTTGAGGAGGTATTTTGTGCAAAATAAGCTGACTTTGGGCAAGTCTATGACTTTATCCGGAGAAACTTTATTCGTAGGGCTAGGTTTGGGATTAAGCTTTTTTGCCCTAATTTTAGATGGGATAAGCAATCAGATTCTGAGGATTGAATCTCTGACTCTACCATTGCTCCTTTGTGGCCTAGCAACTAGAAGTTTAGGCCACTGGGTCGTACCCATCCTTCGTAGATTAAAAGCAGGACAAATAATCCGTCAGGATGGCCCTCAAGCTCATCTACAAAAAGCTGGTACACCCACAATGGGAGGCATATTTTTTGTGCCCGTGGGAGTAGCGATCGCTCTTTTATTATCAAAATTTCACCCAAACGTAATGGCGGTATCAGCTTTGACGCTGGTTTATGGCTTTATTGGCTGGCTAGATGATTGGCAAATTCTACAACGCAAGTCTAATAAAGGGATATCCCCAAAAATGAAACTGGCTTTGCAAATAGGTTTTGCTATTTTATTCTGTGGATGGTTAGCATTGAGTCAGCCAGACACAATCACAAATGTTGCTTTACCTTTTAGTATAGAACTATCTTTGGGATTGTTGTTTTGGCCCTTAGCTGCCTTTGTTTTGGTGGCTGAAAGTAACGCTACAAATCTCACTGATGGCGTTGATGGCTTGATGGGTGGTTTGGGAGCGATAGCATTTTTAGGATTAGCAGCTTATTTAGCCCCCTCTTCTCCAGAACTAATGATTTTCTGTGCTTGCATGAGTGGCAGTTGTATTGGTTTTGTGGCTCATAATCGCAATCCGGCTAAAGTGTTTATGGGTGATACAGGTTCCTTAGCTTTGGGCGGGGGTTTGGCAGCAGTTGCTTTATTGACTAATACTCTCTGGATACTGTTAATTATTAGTGGGATTTTCTTGCTCGAAACTCTCTCTGTTATTGCTCAAGTCGGATATTATAAAGCTACAAAAGGACCTGATGGTGTAGGCAAACGCTTATTTAAAATGTCTCCTTTTCACCATCATTTAGAACTATCAGGTTGGTCAGAAACTAAAGTGGTAGGAACTTTTTACTTAATTAGTGCAATTCTGGCTACCATCTGCTTATTACATTAGTAATATAAACCCTCACTAACTTACTCGGGCTTTAAAATGACTAAAGTTTCGGTAGTTGTACCAATTTATAATGGTGAGCAAGACTTACCAGACTTGATAGAGTGTCTGCGATCGCAAACCTATCCTACTGAGCAAGTAGAATATTTGCTGGTAGATAATAATAGTAGCGATCGCAGTAGTACCATTATTCAAGCAGCAGCAAAATCAAAGCACATTCAAATTTGCCCCCTGAGTGAAAACCAGATTCAAAGTTCCTATGCTGCTCGCAATGCTGGTATTCGTGCTGCTAGTAGTGAAATACTTGCTTTTACTGATGGTGACTGTCGCCCCCAACCTCAATGGTTAGAAAATTTAATGCAACCATTTTCTGACCCTAATGTTGGCATTGTAGCAGGGGAAATATTGGCTTTACCAGGAGAAAGTTTGTTGGAAAAATACGCAGATCAGCAAGATACTCTTTCTCAAAAACATACTTTAGCTCATCCCTTTTGTCCCTATGGTCAAACAGCTAACTTAGCTATTAGAAAACAAGCATTTGTAGAAGTAGGATTATTTCGCCCTTATTTAACAACAGGTGGAGATGCTGATATTTGTTGGCGGATATTACGAGAAACATCTTATCAGTTGAAGTTTGCAGAAACAGCAATAGTTAAACATCGACATCGTTCCACTTGGGGAGAGTTACAAAGTCAATGGCGCAGGTATGGAAAGTCGAATAAGTATTTACATGAACTCCACGGCGTTGATTTAATGCGAGAATTTAATACACAAGAATATGTGTATCGGTTGAGTAGATGGTTATTAAAAGAATTGCCTTTAACAACAGTGAAAATAATATCCGGTAAAGCGGAGATAATAGAGTTGTTTAATACTCCTATTGGGTTGCTAAATAGTAGGGCAAGAATTATGGGTCAAAGAGCAGCAAAACTATCAGAGCAAGGGCGACAAATTGAAAGGTTGTAGTTAAAAGAGGGGTAGCAAAAAATCAGAAAGTAATTATCACTTACTAGCTAGAAATAGAATAGAAAAAATCTATCAAAGAGTTAGCAATAACTATGTCGAAAAAGCAACAGATATTGATTATTTTATTACCAACTTTGAGCGATTAAAAGTAATGTCAAAATCAATATAATTGGGGGAATAGGAAGTGTGGTGAGTGTGGGAAGATTGGGGGATGGGAGATTAAATTAACGTATTTGCCTATTATCAAGAGGGTTTAGGCTATATTTGGGCTTAAAAATTCTGTAAATCCCATTAATTGGTAGATACTGGTAGATACTCCCCGAATTGTAAAAATTTTTATAGATTAGATGCTCTAATTTCAACTTGATTAAACCTATTGTTGCTTGCACTTTAAGATAGAACCGCCACCTAAAGCACCAACTGCTAACAGAGCGAGTGCAGAACTAGGCTCAGGTACTCTGGCGCTATCACCTTCACCATCACCATAAATTGCTTTCTCAATTCTATCGTAGTCTACATATGCAATACCACCACTAGCTTTGTATTCTACCTCTATCTTGGAAATACTCATCAGACTGTCTAACTCTTGATTCAAGAAATCAAAATTGAATTCCCACAAAGAGTTATCTCCTTCTTCTCGGGATAGTAAACTTACACCAGTGTCTACATAAGAAGGTATCTCTGATTCAATTTCTAATTTTAGTTGTTGGCTCTGTTCTTGCCCTTCTCCATCTAGATAGTAAACAGTAACCCATGATTTCTCACTATTGTCAATATCCAATAGACCTAACTTCAAGTTCTCATAGATATAGTTCTCATTAGCCTCTAAGAAATCAAATGTGATTTTAGCACCGCGAGCATCATCATCTACATACTTATAGCGACCATCTTCTGTTTTTTCGTTCCTGTTTACTCGTTTTTTTCCTGCGTCTGCACCATTTTCATCTACTACTTTTTGTTTATCATTTTTATTATTTGCTTGAACTATTAAGACATTACCTTGAGCGTCCGTACCCCAGGGAGCGCCAGTTCGCAAGTCATCATCTAGATGAGCTTCTTTTAAGAAAGTTCCTTGGCCGACTTCTCTAGCTTCTTTAAAAGGATCTGTGTTGTAGAGAGTTAAAAGCTCAGAGTCACGACTGTCACCACCATCACGGAAACCGTTACGTTTAGCATCTACACTAATATTAATTCCCCACTCTGCCCACTCATCACCTCGGAGGATGTAACCTTCTTTGTAGTTTTCTATTGTCTCATCTACGTTTTTATCAAAGTCAAGTCTGATGGCATTAGCTGGAGCTACACCCACTACTCCTAAAGCTAGAGCTATGGAAGTTGTTAATGCTGCAGATAACTTGTTCATTTCTATCTCCTTGAGTTAATTTTTGCTTAACTATTAACAGTATGGATTACTGTTTTAGTAAATTGCAAGTCTTTTATAGTATCTTTATCAAATATTTATAAATTCTCTTTTATCACTATAATAATAGAGCAAAAAATCAGTAGTATTACTGAGAAAAACAAGATAATTTAAGATGATAAAATATAGGAAAAATTACGTAGAAAAAAAATAAATAGCTGGCATGATCAAAGAAATAGTCGATTGAGTATAGCGACCGCGCTAAAATCCTTGTAGATTTACGGTTTAGTCTTCACCGTTCTCAATTTCCCAGGGACTGAATATTATTTGTGAAAAATATTTTAAGTTACAAAACTTGCAAATATTTGGCCTGATTTTAGTAGCGATCTAGGTACAAAATTCAAAGTCTATACCGATAATTCTGTGATATCAGCTTTTGATAATGCCTCAGTCATTTGGCCTAAAGATTCTTAAGATATGGAAAAGAATAATTTAGAGCAAACTTCTTCATGGTAGGTTCTAATCGGTAAGTTGACCTAATGATGGCAACTAAAGCTATTCATAACAGGAGTTTTTCCCATGCCCTTAAAAGTAGCAATCAACGGATTTGGCCGTATTGGCCGTCTAGTTTTCCGTGCTGGACTAAATCACCCCGACTTAATCGAGTTTGTGGGGATTAACGATTTAGTACCACCACAAAACTTAGCCTACTTATTAAAATATGATTCCACTCACGGACCCTTTCAGGGAGATGTGTCTGTTTCCGATGATGGCATGACAGTTAATGGCAAATTTATTCCCTGCGTATCAGTTAGAAATCCTGCCGAATTGCCCTGGAAAGACAGAGGAGCAGATTATGTAGTAGAGTCTACAGGATTATTTACTACTTTCGACGGAGCTTCAAATCATTTAGCTGCAGGAGCAAAACGGGTAGTTATTTCTGCTCCGACAAAAGACCCTGAAAAAGTGAAAACTCTACTCATGGGAGTTAACCACGAAGAATTCGATGCTGCTAAAGATACTATTGTTTCTAATGCTAGCTGCACCACTAACTGTCTGGCACCCATTGCTAAAGTAATAGATGATAACTTTGGTTTAGCAGAAGGTTTGATGACAACAGTTCACGCTATGACTGCTACTCAACCAACTGTAGACGGTCCGAGTAAAAAAGATTTACGAGGGGGACGTAGTGCAGCTCAGAATATTATTCCTGCTTCTACTGGTGCTGCGAAAGCAGTTGCTTTAGTATTACCCCAACTCAAAGGAAAACTAACTGGTATGGCATTCCGGGTGCCTACTCCCGATGTTTCCGTGGTAGACTTAACTTTTAAGAGTGCAAAATCTACAAGTTACAAAGAAATTTGCGCTGCGATGAAAGCTGCTGCGGAAGGACCAATGAAGGGTATTCTTGGCTATACTGAAGACCCTGTAGTTTCAACTGATTTTACAACTGACCCTCGTTCTAGCATTTTTGATGCAGGTGCAGGAATGGAACTTAACTCTAATTTCTTCAAACTTGTTTCTTGGTATGATAATGAGTGGGGTTATTCTAATAGAGTCATAGATTTGATGCTCTCAATGGCACAAACAGAAGGTATTTTGAGTAAATAGTAACGAGTGAAAAAGTATAGTAGAGGCACTCTACGCCTCTACATAATTTGATGGTGGTACATAGTAATATTATAGGAAGTGTGGGAGGTGTAAGATTTGTTCGACAAAAATCACCTACAAACTTTTGACTAAACCTGAATGCTGAATGCTGAAAGCTTAAAGCTTAAAGCTATATATCCTCACCATTACTATGTAGGATAACCAATAATTTCAAATCAAAATGAGGAAAGTTTTATGTCTGAACTACCACCACTGAACACTGAAACTATTCAGGCAATTATTGATGAAAAGATTGATGATGATACTGTTAATCAGTTAGTTTGGTATTATCTTGGTTATCGCTATGATGCTGCTACTAATCAGTGGGATGCTTCCGAGGTAGCACCTGAATGGCGAGATGAATATCCGGAACCTCCAAATTTTATTGAGTTTCGTCCACCAACTGTGAAGTTGACTCGTTCTATTCCCAAAGAAAATAAACAATTACTCAAACAAAAATTAGGTTTTAAAGGCTATAAAATAGGTGAGTTTACTCCTGTACAAGCCCGTCGTGCTACTATGGCTAACTGGCTTTTAAGTTACATGGAAATTAATAGTTAAAATAGTAGAATTTTATCAGATTTAATTAGATTTAATTAGACTTAGGTACTATACATCCATCTAGTTTTTCGGGTTTTTTGGATAGATTGATTATATCCAAGCGGCTCTCTATTTTTGATTGTTCAATCCAACCTATATCTCCTGGTTGTAGCAAGGTAGAAAATTCTGATTCACTATTTTCAGATGGTGTGGTTGAGCAAACTTCCAATTCTAGCCATGTTGTTTCTTGTTCATACAACTTTCTCGTAACTTTGAGAATAATACCATTGTTAGCCACACCTTTAATAATATTACTGTTGTTACTCACTAATAATTCAATTGGTTCTTTCATTTCACTAATCAAGATGAAAGAACCTACATCTAATGATAAAGTAGGATAAACTGTCGGATTAGGAGGTATATCAACATTTTGTTGAACTGTATTATTTTCTGAGCTGTCTTCTCCTAGTAGTGCAACTAAGTCACTTCCTAGAGGACTTAAAAAATATGCTAGTATTGCACCTAGTCCTAACAATATAATGATTCCTAACAGATAAAACCATCCACTTCCATATTCTAGTTCTGGTAAAGTGATTTTGGTTTTCTGATCAGTAACTTTAGTTTGATTTTTTAGCTCTGCTTGTAGTTGTGGTGAAACTTTTATTGGAGGTAGTGACAATTCAGTCATAGAACCTCTAGAAGTTACCTGATAATGTATTAAGGCTACTGTGACATTATCGTGACCATTTTGAGTATTGGCAATTTGGATTAATCTATCTCTGGCTACAGCTAAATCAACTTTTCCTTGTAATACTGGTAAGATTTCTGTTTCCCAATATTCTTCTACTCGATCTTTATCACTTAAACCATCAGAGCAAATTAAGAAAATACTATCTTCATTGATTGGAAAGCGTTGTACAGTTGGATGTAGAGTTGCTGAAGAAGTAATGCCTAAAGCCTGCACAAGAGCCCCTGATGCTGCTTGGTTTATAGCATCAAGATATAAAGAATAACCTAATCTAACTTGACGGGTAGCAACATCATCATCTAAAGTAACCTGGTAGCATCCGTTTAATGTAATCCAGTAAGCACGACTATCTCCTACATGGGTAATGTAGAGTTCATGCAGATAAGCCATTGCCATAACCAACGTTGTACCCATGCGATGACGCCCGTGACGTTCTTCATTATCATTGCGATCGCAAATAGCATCATTGGCAGCACAAATTGAATCTTCTAACTTATTAGTTATGGTGAGATGATCTCCATTTTCTGGAATATATTCTAACTGTTGCTTTAGAACTTTTATTGCTAACCCTGACGCTTCTTCTCCTCCATCTTGCCCACCAATACCATCACAAACTATCGCTACTTTATTTGAGCTGGGTGGGTTGCTAGTAATGGTTTGATGTGGTGGGTAACAGGAATCTTCATTATGAGAACGGTTAGGCCCGGTATCTGTAGCTGTGGTAATGTGAATTGTGCGGTTATAAGTTCGGCCTGATGCTACTAATGCTTTGTCTAGTTGAGCTATTAGTTGGTCAGCATTTTGGACGTCACCTGCGACCATTTGCTCGCACAGTTGTTTGAAAAATTTTTCTATAACCGGATGAGTATTACTCAACCTTTTTTGCCATAATTTACCTAATTGCTGTAATGTTACAGGTTTTTTGTCTGCCTTTAGTTCTAGCAAACGTACTAATGGTCCCTCAGCTCTCACATTTTCTAGATTTATGAGACTAGAGGCGACTTTTTGCACATTTAAAGGTTGCCAAAGTTGAGCTATTTGCCACAACCAACTTAGCTGTCGCATGGGTGTAGCTTCTTTCCATACTACAGCTATTTCTGGCATTAAGCTCTCGCCTCCTGGAGTAATTGGCCCTCGTTCTAAGAGCCAAATATCTTTCTTGCCCTTTTTAGCTATAATTGATGCCAGACCATAAACTTGAGGGATATGAAGTCGGTAGGGAAATAATCTCAAATATGGTTCTATAGTACCCGGAATTTCTTCAGGCATTTCGGGCATTTGTTCTGGTTGAGTATCTAACCATATTCTGCCACGTTGAACTTGATAGCGAGCTGCTATTATTTCTCCTGGCCGATAGGCTTTGAGACCTTCACCCACAGCCCACAGGTAGTGTTTTGGCATCGTGTTTTCCATAGGCTTCCTCACAGCTATCGGCCATTATTTTCCTAATTTAGATTTATCTTCCTTTTTTCTGCTCATAGAATTTGGTTTGAATTTTCTAATTCTTAGCATAATCCCAAAACTTAAAAATCCTAATTGCTACTAGATTATTTCTAAATCTTAAATTTATTATAGTCTACTGAATAAAGAGATTTGATAGAATCAAAATAGTTAAAATTTCAAATATTTACTTGTTAGTTGATTAGAATAGTCTCACTACATTATTTCCATTATCTGTTGAGGTGATTCCTATGTCTAAATCTAGTTCTGATGCCTCTATTAATTTTACGACTAAAAAAAATAATGACTCACCACCACTTCCCAAGATTGAGATTGATGAGTTGTTGACAAAACTCAAACGTTCTCACGGATTATATTATAAAATGATTAATCTGGAAATGTGGGCTTTAGTAGAAACTCTAGAACAGTTTTTTCCTGGTGCATGGAGTCAGTTTATGGCCAATCGTCAGGTATCCCTGAAACAATTTTTGCAGCATCATAAGAGTAAAACTGAATAGTTTCACAGCTTTACTACTACATACTAAGGCATCATCTAAAAATCAAGTACAAAGATACAAAAAAATAACTATGTAACAAAAAATCAGGTTGCTCAGAAACCTCTTAGATTATGCTTTATACTACTCTAGATAACTAATTTTATTGGAAATAGATTATAAAATCTAGCTTTCATCAAGAAATGTTCAGGTATTTTGAAATAGCTACTAAGAAGCAATTAGAAATATTTCAACCCGATAACGGTGATGTTATCGGAGTTGACTAAGAATAAAAAAATTGCGTCTGGTGGCTGTTGCTATTTAGCCTCAGGTTCAACATCAACTTTAGGTAGTCCTAAACTGTAGTTATTAACACGACTACCCAGGTTATAACTAATTTCACCTGTCTGTAGTAGGGAGCGCACAAAATGCTCTAGATCAGAACCTATACGACGTAAGTTGTATTCATTTAATTCTTCTCCACTAGAAGATTTTACCAACTCATCAAACTTTTGGGAAACTTGCTTAACGGCATCATCATTCCAGTTAAATTCATTGTCTGGGTCGATATCCAAGGTTAATGCCTTTTCATCAGGAACAAGTTCATTATTTTCTACTTTGGCAGCAAAGATACGAATATGTCTAGTGGTTGACTTTAATGGCATAACTAATTTTTTGTTTGTGACATTTTGTTAAATTCTATCGTAAGTCTGGAAAAATTTTGATAACTGGTATTACTAGATATTTAAGTCAAGATTCTGAGATAAAGTTAACGACCAATACCTTATGTTGCACTGACTATCTTCACTCAATACAGATTTTCGATATTAAAATTTTAATTCTAACTCTCTCCCCATATTTTAATCCTTTCTTTGCAGGGTTATTTATTGTCACGCTTAGGAAAAAGGAGGAGAGTGTGGGAAAGGTGGGAAGTATGGGAAGTATGGGAAGTACAGGACTCAAAAAATATAGGGTGGCAAATATTCTCTGACGACAAAGAATTAGTCCTGCGCAGGGTCGAGGACAAGCTTCAAACTTCTGACTTAGCTGATCATACAATAATTAATTATCTGGATTCTATACTACTCCCACTCTGGACCCATCAATGTATTTCGTAATTCCCATTTACCTAACTGGGGATCATCAACTTCCAACAAGCCACTATACAACTCTTGACGGACATAGGGACTATCTAAAACGGGCCACTCCTCCAAGATCCTCTTTTTGCCATTAATCACTGCATTTCCAATAGCTCCATTTGGCTCATAAGTCATCACGATGCGATCGCCAGCCAAACTCAAATAACTCAACCGCCCCTGACTCTCCCACTCACCATCATCAACTTGAGTTTTATTTAATGCGCGCTTCAAACTCTCAAAATCTGCAAAATTCGCAACCTGTGCCACATCTGTCACCCAAGCAGTTTGTCTACCTGTAGCCACCAAAGCCTGATAATCTTTATGCTTATGCTTTTGAGAAACTGGTATTTGTAAATTTACCTCATCTCCCCAAGGTCTGGCACACAGCCAAATATTCTCCACTCGCCAAATATACCAATCTTTGTGTCTTAATGGCTCTCCATAACGCTTTGGCAAAACTAAATGTGATTGCGCTGGTACTCCCGCTTGTATATCCCGGTCATTCAGAATTAACTGAAATATTACTGCTCCGCGCTCCTGAACGTATTGATCCCCAGGACTACGGCCAGTTGCCTGGGGGCCGTGGTAAGTCCCGGCTAAACTGACTACTGCATTATTCACTCTTTTTGGGTCACGAACAACTAATTTATAGGTAGCATACTGTGCCCGAATTGTACCTTCAACTTGATAACTACGAGCAGGCTCTAATAAAGTAGCTAAACTGTAATCTTCTGTAATATAAAAAGTTTCCCATATATGATTTCCTTGAGTATAGCTATAGTAAATGGGATGACTTGCTCGTAAACTAAAAGGCAAAGGGACTTCCTTCCGTGCTAGTGCCCGCAAATGTTCTGGTGGACGATATGTACTAAGAGCTGCTGACAATGCTAGCCTAGCGTTACCAGTTCTCATTTTTTCTGCTGCCTCGGTTCCATCTCCCCACCACATCCATGCTACTGCACTTAACCCACTATTCCAGGTATTGCGGTCGAAACCACGACTTTCTGCTCCTCCAGCAGTACCCCAACTGAATCGTAACGCCATATTAGTTGCATACCAATCTAACAAACCTTTAGCAAGTTTTTTTAACTTTGGGTTACTGGCAAAATCATATAGATTTAGTAATCCGCCGATGCTATATCCATAATAAGTTGAAGAATGAAATTCTCCTTGTCCAATGGTCAAAAATTTATCTAGTTCTGATCGCAACCATGCCTCATTTGTAGCTTCACTGGCGGGGTCTCCTACAGACCACCCACTGCCATCCATTAATGCTAAACCTGATGCTCGTTGCATAAACATATGATTTTCTGTACCAGTATTAATCCATTTCAAAACTTTAGGTAATTGCAATTGATTGCGGTAAGATTCTAATATTTCTGATGGCATTTTGTCTCGAAATAAAAAGAATATTCGTACATCTAAATAACTGCGGAAGTGATAAAGTTCAGATTTATCACGGTCGAGTTTTAGCAAAATTTGCCAAATTTTCTCTGGGTCATAAAGTTCTTGGACTGTCTTGTTTTGTAGACTCAATCTAGCTAAAATTACTGGCAGTAAATATTTATGCGGGTCTCCTATTTTTTCTCGTCTCCACCAACTATCTAGTGCTTCTAAGTCTATAGCTGCTAATTTTTTCCGCACTGCTAAACTGCGTCTTTGGAAATCTGTTTCTTTTTGCGCGACGCTTTGGTGTAGTTCTGTTCTTTTATTTGTTGTTTGGATTGCTTCTATTTTTTGGCTTTTTTCACATCCCGTTATTGCTAAATACAAAATCATGGTAATTTTTATCACTAGAAAACGATTGTCTATAAATTTAGATTTCATATGTTTTGTTACTTATTTGACTAGTTATTTTGGTGGCAAACTTTACTGGTTTTGGCAACATGAGTTAACCTGAAAATTCATAACTATATTTGATATTTGAGTTTTAGTAATAAAATATTATTTGGGTATTTTCTGTTGTGAGTAACTTTGACAATTTAAGATGAAAAAAGTTTAGAATTTAGTAATTTAGCAGTATGCAATTTTTGCTCAAGTTTTTTAGTATGACAACCCCGAATTGGAAATTAAATTATGATCAGGCGATCGCTAATTCATCTTTTAGCATTTGTTATATTTATTATTAAAAGTTTAGAAAAATTTATAATTTGCCAACATTATGTGATATTAATCACGAATTTGTCAGATAGCTATCATAGGGATTAAAGTTGTCTATCACAGTTGTTTAAAGCTATATAGGGAATAATATAGGCAGTGAGTTAAATTAACTGTTATGGATTATCAAGTTCTTTTACCAGAAGTAATAATTGCAGAGTTAGTATTCCAGGTTTATAGGTCTGGTATTTTAACTCAAGAACACAGAAAACAACTAAGAAATCTGTTTTTAAACTATAATCTGACCGAAGAAGATACTACTGCAATTAACCGCATCTTTCATGCTATTCGCCGTGGATGGCTAAGGATAGCAGATTGAAAATGCAGATTGAAAATTTGGCTTCTTTTCTTAGGTGTTAACAAAATAAGTGATAATAAAGATATACCACTTTTCTTCTGGTTTCCAAAGCTGGCTATATTTTATCAGGTCGGAATTTCTCGATTCTCATATTTGTACAAGAGAACAGAAAATTGGTATGATTTTGTCAAACGTTTTTTATCTGACTTTAAATAATAGAGGTCTGAGCTATACAGACCTCTAAATGTTTTGTTAATAAAATTTTCTGCTCTACCAGAGACATAAAATTAAGTCAATTAAATAAAATTAATAAAATATAAAATCAAAACTATAAGCCAAGCTCTAAATTTATACTGAAAAAGTGTTTTTCAATTACATATCTTCAGAAAGAAGCGAGTCGCAAGTATGGAATCAGGTTTAGGGAAGAAATAATTGATGATTTATGGCTGATAATTGATTTGATTTTTTATTATTGGAGATTTCTATAGCAATTCCCATAGTGATGAAGTACGGTCATTCTTAGGTTTGAGGTGGTAGGTGAAGATTATTTGTTTCTATAACAATTCCTATAGTGGTTTTAGTACGCTCATTCGTTGGTTTTAGGGAAAACTTTACTAGATATAGAATAGAAATTAAAGATAGGTGTATCTCACTAAGAGCGAGAAACGCTTTTGAGAAACGCTATTTTGGTATAAATTATATTTGAGTTTTGTTAAAACTCTTGCTGTGTCAAGATATATATCTGTTTCATCTTAAATGTTGTAATAGCAAATTTTTAAGAGATAACTTCCTCTAGCTAGAATGGCAAATCTAATGCACTATTTTAGATGAAATAGTCCAATACAGTTCAGACATGAGTGATATTTACATCTCTTGGTCAAAGTACCACGAAACAATTGAGGATCTGGCAAAGAAAATTGACAAATCTCAGTGGCCCTTTAATCAAATCATCTGTTTGGCCAGAGGAGGATTACGAGTAGGAGATATTCTGTCTCGTATTTTTGATCAACCTTTGGCTATTTTAGCTACCTCATCTTATGGAGGTGTTGGAGGTCAAGTCCGAGGGGATATTAAGATAGCAAAACATTTAACCATGACCACTGAGACTTTAGGTAATCATGTTTTAGTAGTTGATGACCTAGTAGATTCTGGAATTAGTTTATCAAAATCTGTCAATTGGCTTCAAGATAATTACGGTCGAGAAATTGAAGAAATAAAAACAGCAGTTTTATGGTATAAAGCAGGTTCGATTTTTATACCTGACTACTATATTGACTACTTGGTTGATAATCCCTGGATTCATCAACCCTTTGAGGTATATGAAAAAATGAATCCTCAAGATTTAAGTAATACCAAACTGGGTAGAAAAGACTAGAGCATTATACTCAGCTTAATTATTATAGTTGTCGCTAAATAGAGGCAAAAAAATCGCTCAAACCCAGACAGGACAATAATTACCAGCTTTTTTTGGTTACAAATAGCTATAATCCTTACAGAACAAAGTTTTTGGGGATTTTTTAAGTTATAAAGCGACAAGTCTATTATAGTTGTCCAAGAAAAAGAGATACTAGGGCTGTGTAGTTAAGTAGGGAGAAATAATTGATATTTTCTTTACGATAGTTGATTTGATTTTTTATTATTGGAGATATCTGTTAATTAACCAAAATGGAGTTCCTGAACTTTAATCCATCAGTTGGATTGAGTTTAGATATGAGCCGACTACTGAATACTACTGAATACCATTTCTCCATGAAGTTAGGCTGAATATTCAAAGATAAGAATAGTCAGTTACAAGGTCTGACCAACAATTATTAAGCGAATTTTTACAGATAAATGGTATGACAGCGATTTTCAAATAGATGAACCAAATTGCCATAAGCATAACTCAGTAGGGAGGTTGCATGAAACGTCCCTATTTAGTCTACCGAAATGAAAACCACTATTATATAGCAATCCTAAATTATTTGTAACAAATCCAAAAATAGATAAAAATCCTGAAACTATTGCCCCTGTTCCCTATTCCCTTTTTCTAGGATATTTTTAACTTTTCAGCCCATACCATCTAGAATTTTTGTGGTGTATTAATTCCTTAACCAGCTACTAAATTTTTGGCATGACAGTAGTATGATATATTCTGAAAACGCTAAAAGCGCTAAAATTTTAGATTATTTAGTTTATTGTCCATGTCTTCTCCTCCATTAACCCTAAATCTGGTAGAAGGTTCTGTATCTTTTGAGTTTAGCCCTGAAGGTGCAAGGAATCTACAGAATGCGATCGCTCAATTAATGCAACAGCTAAAGGCTACTGCTGCAAAAACTGCCTCTGGGAGTGTGGGCAAACCCACTCCCCAGAAGCCAATGGAATATCAGTATACAGGAGATGTATTTTTAGAAATTTTCTGCAACCCGAATATTTGGCCTAGTCCCTTTGCTGCTAAAGTTTTAATTACTTTGCGAGATGAGCGTATTCGTCTGACCACTGAAGCTGAACTTACTCAAATTAATGAAGATATTAGTCAATATTTAGAGCAAGTAGGGTAAGAGCAATCAGTTAATGAGTCAATTATGTTGCTTGAAACATCAAATAAACTCTTGACATGGTTGCGCGAAGATTGTGATATTTTTTAATAAAATTTATATATTGTCTGTAGATACAGACAGATGTCCATTTTATAGTCTCCTAAGTTATAACTGTATGAATGCTGATAGTATAAATCAACTCTTACAAAGAGGATTTCGTATCACCGTTGGGGCGACATCGTTTCTTGTGGAAACTTTGCAAGACCCTACAAAACGGGATGATAATTTGAATAAATTAAATTCCGATTTTACTCAATTAACTGAGGAATGGGCGGAAAGAGGAGAGATGACTGAACAGGAGGCCAGAAATTTTGTTGATACTATCTTGAATCAACAAAGTAGTTCGGTAAATAGTGATAGCACGAATGTTTCTACTACTAATCCCACTACTACTTCTGGTGTGGCATCAGATATACAAAGAGATTTATTAGAGCTTACTAGAGAAGTAGCAGCTCTGGGGGTAGATTTACAAACACTTCAGGAATCCGATTCTCAGAACTAGCATATGAGATTGATTCTAGCTTTTTCCTGAAGCTAAACCTAAATAAATTAAAATAACTAATCTGACACATCAAAGGATTCAGCTCTGGATGCGTCTCTCCTAAGAGATTTGTCTGTCAATTAAATTTTTTTTAATTAGAAACGAAATCAAGCAGCCTAACTCAAGCCATTGATTAAATTTAGCTGAGTTAGGCTTTTTTTTAATCGTTTTCCCATTTTTCATTACCTATTAAGTCCCCAATACGATCTCTCAGGAGATAGTTACATTCCTCCAATTCACCTTCTACACAAGCCCACTCCCGTGCTGGAATATATTGGCAAAGAGTGTAAATAGGTTGTTGACGGCTGAGAACTCCTTTGTTCACGAGGTCTCTTGCTTCATCTCTGATGATATCTAATGAATATTGAACTGTAGTGTAAGTCATAGTCACCCTCATGGCCTTGCTAGAGTAATTATTTTTGGCGTTATTAATAATATAGAACAAAATTGCTAGCGTGAATGTTAATTTTTTCAGTATACGTAGTTACAATTTGTCATCTTATTTATATATGGATTATAAAACTCATAAAACCAACGCATTTATGATGTGTTGGCCAGATTTTTTATTCTTTTACATCAGATTTGGGTATGGAAGCCCTAATTTTTTTTAATACTGGTTTACTTGCTCAGAAAAAAATTGCCACTTAGAGGAAAAACTGTTTTTTGTCAATAGGATAAGAAAGTTTAGAAACAGGAGGTTGATAATCTCTGAAGAAATACTCCAGAGCAATTGTTTGGGCCTTTGGCATTTGTCCATAACAGAAGATATAAGGTATCTCTGATGGTATTTCTGGTAAAAACTGTTCTAAGGTATACTGACTACCGTATATTATGAGACCTTGTAATTCAGTATTTCTTAATAATTTCTTAAGCAAATCCTGGGATGCTTGTGTTAATCTAGATAGTTTGCCGAAGGGATTACCACGGATAAATAATTGTAACAAGGTTAGCCTATCGGGGTCTTGACTATTGGGAATCTCTGAATTACTATCAATTATCTGCGGTTGATAACCGAATTTCTTGGGTATGGCGATCGCTGGAGTATGATTACCTAGAAAATCATTGTTAAGTATATCCTGGACTACTACTAGATTCCGTAAATACTTGTCATCTATCGGGGGAGACAGATAACCTCGTAACTTGAGAGAATCTTGTAAAATTTCATCCACAGCTTTTTCAGCGAGAGGTTGAGCCAACTTCTCCGATAAATCGAATTTAGGACCAAAAGTCAAAGTCTCTTGAAATTGATTTTCACCCCCGGGTTGCCAAGTAGGATAAACTTTAGTCTTAGCCTGCAAAATTCTTTGCCAAGATTCATCAATCCGTGATTCAGAAATACGGCCCTCACTAACTGCATCACACACAGCTTTAATTGTAACCTCTGCATCCAAAGGCATCAGCAAAATATCTGCACCAGCATCCACAGCCAAAACCGCAGCCTCCGCCAAACCATAACGATTAGCGATCGCCCCCATCACCAAAGCATCAGTTACAACTAAGCGCTCAAAACCTAACCTTTGACGCAACTGACCTGTTAAAATTTGATGGGATAGGGTCGCAGGCAGTTCAATGTCCCAAGCTGGAATCAACAGATGAGCGCTCATCACAGAATCTACCCCCGCAGCGATCGCCTCAACAAAAGGAGGTAACTCCACCTCTACTAACCTACTTTCTGAGTGAGGCAAAACAGGCAACTCAAAATGAGAATCAACAGCCGTATCCCCATGACCCGGAAAATGTTTAGCAGTAGTCAAAAGCGGATATTTTTGAGCGCCCCGAATAAAAGCAGTCGCCAGTTGACCCACTATTTCTGGAGTTTCCCCAAAAGCTCGAATATTAATCACCGGGTTATCAGGATTATTATTCACATCAACCACTGGGGCCAAAATCCAATTTAAACCAATTGCCAAAGCTTCCTGGGCCGTAATAGACCCCATTACCTCAGCATATTCTTGGGCTTTAGTCAGATTAGTCTTAGCCACAGCAGCAATGGCCATCGGTGGTGGAAACCAAGTCGCGCCAGCAAACCTTTGACCCACTCCCTCCTCAATATCAGCAGCTAGGAGTAAGGGTGTTTTTGCCCAAGACTGAAGTTGTTGGATATGAGTTGCCAAGTCTACAGCACTTCCACCCACAAATATTACTCCACCAATACCCAGGTCTTCTACCCAATACTTGAGCTTTTTAGTGGGAGCTTCCCAGTCTGGATAGAGAATTTGATTATCAAATAGATGACCAGAAGCTCTGACTACGACCATCTGGGCGACTTTTTCTGCTAGATTCATATTGTGGTAATAGGAAATTAAGGGATGGGTAATTAATCTACCCCATCTGATTTTGATTTTTGCTTGTCCTGAGACTCTGAGTCTGTAATATTTTCAGCTTTCTGTTCTTGACGGTTTTGGGAAAGCTTGTTTAACAATGATATAATTTGAGTCCCACGTTCAAGAGAGCGGTCTTCAACAAAGATAACTTCTGGAGTCCGACGTAGACGAACTCTATGACCTAACTCACTGCGGACATAACCGGTGGCAGACCTTAGACCTTCCATGGTTTGAGTTCTTACTTCGTCAGTACCATAGATACTGACAAATATTTTAGCGTGTTGTAAGTCTCCAGAAACATCAACATCTGTGACGCTTACCATACCAATACCAACACGGTCATCCTTAATACCATGGAGCAACATCTGGCTGACTTCCCGTTTGATTAATGAAGCAACGCGGGAAATGCGGCGACCTGTAGCCATGATAATTACCCCCTACAATCTAAATACTTGACCTTGTTTATTTTAATACTTTCGCTCTTACTTATGGCAGCTTTTCAAATAAAGATGAAATGTCTAGGGGCTGAAATTTTAGATTTTTGATTTGAGATTTACAGGAGCATTGACTTAATCAATAGACATCTCCAATCATAAAAAATCAAATCAATTATCGTAAAAAAACATCAATTA
>JASJEE010000093.1 GCA_030064835.1 Microcoleaceae cyanobacterium MO_207.B10
GGTTGCACATTATGGAATGATACTGCAAAAAATTGGCTTGGACTTTGACTGAAAAAAACCATTAACTAATCATTTTAGTAATTCCCCAATCTCAAATTCGAGCATCCAAAATCCAGAATCATTCGTCACTGTGCAACGACTTCTTTTTTCACCCATCGTATAACTCCTGAATCCTACCCTTCACCAAAATACTTTTTCACCAAACCTACCTACTTAATTAATATTCCACTCACAAAAATAAACCACTTTATCGCAAAACTAAAATTGCATTATTATCAATACCTTTAACCGCACTAAAACTTTCAAAATAAGTCCGAGCATGAGGAGGAAAATCAGGAAAATCAAAGACAGCATCTCCACCCGCAATATCTGCCCAAAAATAACGCAAACTCGGAGCAAGTTTTTTAGCCTCTTGCGGTGATAAATTTAAAGGAGGATTAGTCAAAAGTTTGAACATAAAAGGAAAAGAGTGATCGGCAATCCAATTTCGAGAAGTGTCACCCAGATTAGGCCATTCAGGCAAAGAATTAATTCGATGACTCTCTATTTGTAAACAGTATTGACCAATTGAATTAGTAGTAACATTAATAATCCGGTAGGGATGAGGATAAGTGATTAAAGAACCAGTCGTAATTTCATAAATTTCTTCATGTTCAGCAATATCTTGAACATGAAGATGACCAGTAAATATGACTTTTACCCCGGCTGATTTGAGAATATCTAACAAAATAGAATTATTTTCTAACATATAACGACGACCAAGGGTATTATTAGATTGATCTGGCAAATGTTCAATCACATTATGATGTATCATTACCATTACTAACTCTTCTTCGGCAGCATTTAAAATTTGTTTTAGCCAATCTAATTGCTCTGGATCTAAACTACCTACATACTGCTGTTTACCAGAGACATCAAACTGATTAGAATTAAGTCCGATTATTCGGACTCCAGGTAATACTTGTTGGGTATAATATGATTGATGCTGATAATCATAACCACAATGATGATAGTAACTTGGAAAATCTTCTAGACCAATAGAATAATCATTGGAAAATTTCATGGGTATATCGTGATTACCAGGAACTACATAAACGGGATAGGGTAGTTGAGCTAATCTTTTACTTAACCATGTATGATTTTCTGGTTCACCATCTTGAGTTAAATCTCCAGGTAGTAGTAGAAAATCAATATCTAATTTGTTTAAATTGTCTAATACTAGTTCTAAAACAGGAATACTAACTTCTACTAAGTGAAAACGATGTGCTTGGTCAGCAATAGTATGAGGAACAGCAATATGTAAGTCACTAGCTACAGCAAATTTAAAGTTTAAAACCATTGAAAATATCCTCTTAGCAGCTCGGCTAGATTGATTGTTAATTATTTCTCTAGATTTTATTTTATTTGAAAATTAGCTAAAAAATGCGGGAATTTTACTAGGCTATCTACAGGAATCTGATTTAACTTGTAATGTTAAGCATTTCCCTGGAAATGCTTACGTTGTAATCTTTTGGAAAGAACTTTTTTATATACCTATTTTTAAATAATTTAAAATTACAGTATCAATTTTGACTGTTATTATTTTCACCAAGCAGTTGACTATCAGCTATAATCGACATTAATATATAAAAAATCAGGCAATATGTAAATCCTAGGTGAAACTAATGCCGGAAGCGGAACTCCCTGGAAATCAGCACTTACCAGAAAAAAATGATCCAGTAAACAGCAAAGAATTGGATCAAATACAAAACCTGGACAAAAAAGAAAAACCTTTGGCCTCAGAACCAAAATTCTTAGGGCCAGAGCTAGATGATGTTTGGGAAACAGTTGATTTTCCAAATGCTATTCCTGTGGATTCAATTCCAGTGTTAGAAATGGACGCAGGCGAGCCAGCCAAAAATTTAGAAGCAGAAAATTCCACTAAAGCTCAAGAAAAAAACGTCCAAGGAAATGACAGAGTTGCAAAAGTTATATCTCTAACTTCAGAATCTCGCCACATCGAAGAGCTAAAATCGGAAAATATTATGGAAGCGCTGCATCAGTGTAACCGAGAACTAATAGATCGAGTTACAGAATTAGAAGCAGCTCTAGAGGAATGTCAGAAAACTTTAGAAAACCAAGAAAGACTCCTAGAAGAAAGAACTCAAGAATTGGCATCAACCCAACAGCAAGTAACGAGGCTATTTTACAAACTAGAACTGTGTAACCAGATTATTCAACGTCAAGAAGTTCTGGTAGAGTCATTAACAGATAAGTGGGAACAAAGTCAACAACAACAGGCACAAATGGAAAGAGAATGTGCTTTGACTCAACAGTCTTATCACAAACAAAGCTATAATCTCAAAGACTTGGAAAATAGTTGCCAAGAGTTGCGCTCCCGTCTATACCGTCAGCAACAACAAACTCTACACTTTAAGGCAGCATTAGAAAGATGTCTAGAAATGCCTGGCAGAATGGGTGTAGTCAATCAGCCTCAGCAAGAAGAAACCAATATTAATAATATTATATTAGAAAAATCTCCAGCTAGAGAAATTAATATCAGTAATCAAGAAAAACTATCAATAGATAAAAATCCTTTTGATCCGGAATTACAAAGTAAAGCTTTACCTTTGGTAAATTCTCAACCAGTTACACCTTGGTCGCCTCCTCCCAAACCAACAGAAGAACAAGAAACTATTATTAGCAAAAGGGAAGAAACAATCGCAAAAATGAGTTTTGGCAAGAAATTAGATTTGCCTCAAGGTTTAGATTTGCCACAACAATCAGAAACAATATCTACGACTGAAAATTCAATTCCAGAAGCAGAATTGTATAGCGAAACAACCAAAACTCAATTAAATCCTACCTTACCATCTTTTAGCAGAATTGCTGAAGTTCCCAGTTATGAGTTAGACGAATCAGAACAATTATTGTTAGGAGAAACGGAAGCTTCAGAAGAGTATGTAGTTATAGAAAACGATATATCCCCTCAAAATCAACAACCAGACGAAGAAATAACACCAGAAAACTATATAGTAGAAGAATTTATAGGACAAAATAGTGATGAATTCAATCAAAAAGTAGAGGAAAATGTTAAAACCGAACGTATATCTTGGAATATATCCACAGGCAATTGGAATATTAGTGAATATCGAGTCAAATCTGAGTCAGAAGACCAAGAAGACTTTCCTGAAGTACCTGAGATAATTCAGCAAGATAGACAACAAACTGGAAATAAACTAGACTTACCAAAATGGAACCTACCTATGGTTGAGCCTGTAGTTCCAGTATCAAAGAAAAATAATCGCCCTTCACTAGCAGCAATAGATTTACCAACCTTTCCAAAAATTCCCATTGATGACCACCCTTCAGCAGTAGGAAGTTAACTCATAGTTGCTCAAGTTAAACTTTCCTACTAAACTAATATGGCGAATCTTTTGAGATAATCAGGAGTATAAAAAATTGCCCACTCTTGGTGTCAACATTGACCACGTTGCCACAATTCGACAGGCGCGACGAACTGTAGAACCTGATCCTGTAGGTGCTGCTGTTTTGGCCGAGCTTGCTGGCGCTGATGGTATTACAGTCCATTTGCGGGAAGACCGTCGTCATATTCAGGAACGAGATGTCCGTATTCTCCGGCAAACCGTGCGGACTCATTTGAATCTAGAAATGGCTCCTACTGATGAAATGGTGGCGATCGCCCTAGAAATTAAACCAGACTATATAACCCTTGTACCAGAACGCCGGGAAGAAGTAACCACAGAAGGGGGTTTAGATGTGGCTAGCAACCTGCCCCGCATGAGAGAAGTTGTAGCTGAATTACAGGGTTCTGGTATTCCTGTGAGTATGTTCATTGACGCGGAAAATGCCCAAATACAAGCTTCTGCGGAAATTCAGGCCAAGTTTATTGAACTTCATACGGGATGTTATGCAGAAGCCGAAAATGAAGCTAGTCGTCACAAAGAATTGACTATTTTGGCAGATGGATGCCAAATAGCGATCGCTTCTGGATTACGAGTGAATGCGGGACATGGCCTTACTTATGGAAATGTTTATCCAGTTGCTTGCCTCGAAGGTATGGAAGAACTCAACATTGGTCATACAATTATATCTAGAGCGGTACTCGTGGGAATGGAGCGAGCTGTCCGTGAGATGAAACAAGCCATTAATGGCCAATTGTAACTGCTAGTTTATAATTTTTGATTAAAATGCCAACCTACCACTACGTTTTAGCTAGTAAAAAATTTTTACTGGAGGAAGAACCCCTAGAAGAAGTTCTGAGGGAGCGTACTAGAGATTATCATGAGAAGGAGAAAGAAATTGATTTCTGGTTAGTTTCTCAGCCTGCTTTTTTAGAAGCTCCTGAGTTGGCTGATGTTAAGGCTAAATGTCCTCAACCAGCTGCAGCAATTATTTCTACTAATTCTAGCTTGATTACTTGGTTAAAATTGCGCTTAGAGTTTGTGATCACCGGTGAGTTTATCGCACCTTCAGATACTATTCCTGAACCTTTAGCTTCTCTTGAAGCTGCTTCTGTGAAGGACTAAATTCGGAAAATTGCTGGCCTCCTAAATAGTTAAGCTAACTTGTTTTAGTAATGATGAATTCTCTAATGCAACTAAATAGATTATATTTGGGGGGCCTAAAAACTTTTATGGCCTCAACAATAGCCGTAATAGCATCTTTGACATTTGAGACAAATTATGCTAATGCTTTTGATGATTGCCAGCCACCTCCTAGTGATGAGTATTTGTTGGTAATTGTGACAGAGACATCAGAAGCTCAAGATATAGTCAAGCGGAGTTTGCCACCAGATATTACAATAGTTGTATGTCGTTATCTTAACCAGATTGTCAGCACAGTTCCAGGCTTTGATAATCAGGAAGTAGCTAGTGATTGGGCGCGTTATGTACAGGATATTGTCGGTTTATCTGCTTATGTAGTTAGACCTAGCGATGATGTACTACCTCCAGATGGACCTCTGAGTGCACCTCCGGAAATAGGTTTTAATCCTCAACCTCTCGGCACAGGTTATGCAGTATTAGTTGATTATTCTAATCAACCAGAAATAGCCCTACAGTTAGAAAGAAGTTTAGGACGTAATATTGGTTTAGTTGCTTATGGGCAAAAACCTTTTTTATTAGTAACTTATACAGGGAGCCGTAGAGCTGCTACGAATAGTCTGTATAATTTAAGCGATCGTGGCTTTTTAGCTTTTGTTGTCGATAGTAGTCGGGTAACTTTAATTAGTCCCAGAATTAAATTAATCAATCAATAACTTAAACCTGCAATCCAAGATACAGCTACTCCGAGAGCTAAACCAGCTATTACTTGTACAGGGGTATGACCTAATAATTCTTTGAGACGATCTTGACTTAAGTGGTGGTCTTCGCTAAAAAATTCATCCATAATTTGATTGAGAATACGCGCTTGTAGTCCAGCAGCTTGACGAACTCCCGCTGCATCGTACATGACTATAACTGCAAAAACGAAAGCCAAAGCAAATTCAGGACTAGCCCATCCCATTGTTTGGCCTACTCCTGCTGCTAAAGCTGCCACAAATGCAGAATGAGCGCTCGGCATTCCCCCTGTCGTAAACAAAGCTTGTAAATTAATCTTACCATTTTGAACCAATTCCACCACTACTTTAAAAACCTGAGCTGTGGCACAAGCCAGGAGAGCAACCCATAGAACTTGGTTATCCATGATTTCGCCAATATCCTGCATAGCTATTTTGCATTCCTAGTTACTGCGACTGGTAATATAATCTGCTAAAGCTATTAGTGGCATTGCCTTATGCCCAAAAACTTCTAATTCTGCCTTAGCATTTTCTATCAGTTTTTGAGCTTGATGCCGAGATGCTTCTAATCCCCAGATTGCCGGATAGGTAGCCTTTTGAGCTTCAATATCCTTTCGGGCCGTCTTCCCTAGCTCTTCTGTAGTAGCAGTAATATCGAGAATATCATCGACTATTTGAAAAGCCAAGCCAATATTTTTAGCAAAGTGGGAAAGTCTTTCCAAATTTGTTGGGGATGCAGTTGCAAGTATACCCCCACAGACTACAGAAGCTTCCAAAAGAGCACCTGTCTTATGAATATGGATAAAGTTTAGGGTTTCCTCAGATACCTCAGAAATTCCCTCGGAAGCCAAGTCTACCACTTGGCCCCCAACTAATCCTGCTGCTCCTACAGCTTTTCCTAGCCTTGCTACTACTTGCAGCACTTGCTGCGGTAGTACATTCTTGGTTTGGGCAGCCACAAACTCAAAGGCATAGCTTAAAAGACCATCTCCAGCGAGAATGGCGATATCTTCACCATAAACCTTGTGATTTGTCAACTTCCCTCGCCGATAGTCGTCATTATCCATTGCGGGTAAATCATCATGGATTAACGACATTGTGTGAATCATCTCTAATGCACAGGCCGTTGGCATTGCCATTTCTATCGTTCCACCTGTTAATTCGCAGGTAGCCAAACAAAGAATTGGACGTAACCGCTTACCCCCTGCTAATAAGGAGTAGCGCATCGCCTCATAAATCTTCTCTGGATATATTATTCTGATGGATTTGTCAAGAGCTTTTTCTACCAGAACTTTTCGCTCTGCTAGATAGGTAGATAGGTCAAAAGTTGTATCTATTTGAGATTTCGAGACCATGGGATTAATTTTGTGGCCAGTATTTGGCATCAGCACCATAAATTATACACTTTATGGGTAAAATTCCTGAAATTTATTTGAGTGTGTTTATCTCAACGTTGCTTGAAGACCTGCGCTCTCCATCCCCCCTAACCCCCCTTTGAAAGGGGGGGATGGGAGCGTCGGGATGGTTGCGTAGCATTCCGCAGGAAAAAGCAATCAATATTGCGGTATTTACAATAGTGTCCTATGGTAGAAGAATAAGGCTGCTAGGCTAGCAGTGTCAGTCTGTGGAGCGACCGTAAGACCGGAAAGAGGGAAGGACCTCTACAGCAGGTGCGTTAGAAGCAGAAAACCCCTATCAGCGATGGAGCGGGAATCCCGCGTTGTCGCTCAAGGGCAACGTGGGGAGGATGTCAAGCCTCACTCAATATACTTAGGGTTTGCTCAAAAAAAGCAGACTATGGGGAGGGTGTAAGATTTGACACGGAGACGCGGTGACGCGGGGACGCTTTTGAACATCAAGAGCTAGAAACTTGGTACTTTTATCGACCGAAAGAAGGTTAAAGCCTTTATCTGTAAATCATTTGAGCATTAATTAGCAAGCCCTATTTATATATCCCTGTTGATGCCCCAATATACCTCTCCGGAAAAACGGAGTAGGGAGTAGGGAGTAGGGAGTAGGGAGTAGGGACGAATATAGTCATTTAACTTTAGATTGAGACAAAGCTTTCTTGCAATGAGGGAATTTCAGACTAAAAAACCTCTCATTTTTAAGTTAAACTACTATAGTTGATATTTTTTTGACGATAATTGATTTGATTTTTGATTATTGGAGATGTCTAATCACCCCCATAATACCATTTAAAAAAAAGAATGTTACAAATAATTGGGTCAACTAAAATAGTTAAACTCAGATATATCTTTGACAAAAAAGAATTATTTCAGAGGAAAAAAGGATGAATAAGCTATCTCTAATGACTACTGACTATTGACTACTAGAAACAACCCTGATTATTCGTAGCAAACATTTATTAATTTGGTATAACCCCAATAAAATTTGATGAACTGAGAAGGAAATACCCAAAAACTACAAGTAAGGTCAATCAATTAAACCGCTCCAACAATCTACAGTATTCTGTAATAATATAGCTACAGTCATCGGACCAACCCCACCAGGAACAGGAGTAATAAATTCTGCCACCTCAGCTACAGAGTCAAATTGAACATCTCCAACTAACCGACTATTTCCTCCCTGATCAGTGACTCGATTAATTCCTACATCAATGACAACTGCTCCTGGTTTGACCATATCAGCCGTAATCATCTCCGGTCTACCCACTGCTGCCACAAGAATGTCTGCATTTCTGGTGATGGCCTCTAAGTTGCGAGACCGGGAATGAGCTATAGTTACTGTACTGTTGGCTTCCAATAACATTAATGCCATTGGCTTACCCACCAAAATACTGCGCCCCAATACCACTGCCTGTTTTCCCTGTAATTCAATGTTATATTCTTCCAACAAGCGTATTACCCCCGCTGGTGTGCAACTGCGCAAACCCTTTTCTCCTCGGATCAGTTGCCCTAAGTTCATGGGATGGAGTCCATCTACATCTTTACTGGGGTCAGTTTGGTAGAGTAATAATGTAGAGTCTAGATGTTCTGGTAGGGGTAGTTGGACAAGAATACCATCTACTTGTGGGTCTTGGTTTAATTTTTGAATGACTTCTGTTAATTCTGTTTGAGTTGTGTCGCCTGGAAAGTGTTGGCCGAAGGATGCTATACCTACTTGGCTGCAAGCTTTTTCTTTGTTGCGGACATAGACTGCACTGGCGGGGTTATCTCCTACCATTAATACTGCCAAGCCGGGAGGACGTCCTATTTTGCTCTGTAAAGCTGAAACTCTTTGTTGCAGTTCTGTTTTGATTTTTTTGGCCAGAGCTTTACCATCTAGTTTTTTTGCCATTGCTATTTCCTGTTTAAGTTTTGGATAGGTTTTATCTTGGCGTGGTTATATATGACGATTTTTTTACGCCTCTTGATTTCAATTTTGAATTTTGAGTTCTCAGTCAATTATTTTTTTTGTTAAGAAGATAATAGTATGATTACTTAGTATTTAAGGGTAGATTTTGTGATGTTTTAAATATATGAAAATAATGTTTAATTTTTGATAGTGAGATATAGTTTGATTGTAAACATTTGCTCGGCAATGCTACCCAAACACTGGTCAGCTCGCCTCTTGCAGAGGAACTTTCTTCGGGAATGCTACGCAAACTTTATCAGCTTTCAGTTTTCCTCGTTTGTTGCATTTTAAGGATGAATTAGGATTGAGGTAGTGCGATAATTAAAAGTTTGGGTAAAAGCGGACATCATTAGCTAATAACATTTTCAGAAAATATTGCTACAGTGGTTGATATGGAGGTGTTAGGGGTTAGGGGTTAGGTGTTCATTAATTGAGAATTGATCAGGGATAATTGATAATTACCTCTGGTTAAAACCGTTACGGAATTGCAGATCAGGAAATATTATTTCTTCTCTTGGTCGATTGGATATGGCGATGCTTCGGAGCGGCTCTGTTAAGAGCGGGAGACCTCGCCATCCCATCCTACGGACTGCTCGGCAAACGACCGCTTTTTTCCCCTGAAAAGGGTCGGCTCTCAACCAGAATTATTTAATTATTAATTATTCGGTAATAAGTTATAATGTTTATTTTTTTCTAATAGTAAAAATCTTCTATTTACTAGTAAAATAGGATTTTTGGTTTGGTTGTTTAGAAAATATTTAGGGTTTGCTGAAAAAGTATGAGTGGTCAGGTTAGGAGTCAGTCCTCATGAGTCAGGAGTCATAATAAATAGGAGTTATAGAGGAGCTAGCAGGAAGAATAGTTCCTTGATTTTTCTGCTGTAGTGACCATTAAAGGCTCACTTTTTGAACCGGAATGACCTAAAAACTTACACTTTTGAGGAACCTAAAAAGGCTAAAACATTTATCTGTCAATACTTTGACAGATTGTTTGTAAAATAAATATAAATTAAGTAGATAGGGAACACTTAACTGGGAACGGGGAACAGGTAGGAAGAAATAATCGACAACTATTTTTCTTAAAAATAAAGCAATGTATCTATATACCAGATTTCAATCCCTTGAATTAGTAATAATTACTATATTTTGGTAACTACTCACTCTTTTAATACTTATTTTACAAACAGTCTCTAAGACTCTATAAATGTTATGTATAACACATTAGAAAAAAGGGGGCTTGACTTTTGAAATAAAATCTCTATAATTAACTCATCAATTATTGGGAAAATCAACGATTATGTTAAATTTAATCCTCAAAAAAAAATTACTGGGTGTACTTTTTTTTGCTTGGTTAACTTTAGTTAGTTGTAGTAATTCTAATACTCAAACATCAAGTACAGAAAATCAATCAACAGCGACAAATCCTGAAAAATTAGTTGTTGCTTTATTACCGGATGAATCTGCAGCTACTGTTATTCAAAATAATAAAGGACTTGAAACTTATTTAGAGGATAAACTGAATAAAGATATTGAATTATTTGTTACTACTGATTATTCTTCTATGATTGAAGCTGCTAGTAAAGGACGTTTAGATTTAGCTTACTTTGGTCCTTTATCTTATGTTTTAGCTAAAACTAAAAGTAATATTGAACCCTTTGCTGCTATAGAAAAAAATGGAGAAACTACTTATCAAGCTGTAGTTATTGGTAATGCGGAATCAGGAATTGATTCTTATGAAAAAATAGAAGGAAAAATTATGGCTTATGGCGATCAAGCTTCTACTTCTAGTCACTTAATTCCCAAGTCAATGTTAATGGAAAAAGGATTAAAACCTGGGGAAAATTATGAAGAAGTTTTTGCAGGTGCCCATGATGTTGTTGCTGTTTCTGTTGCCAATGGAAAAGCACAAGCAGGAGGGTTGAGTAAGCCGATTTTTACTGCCTTAATTGAGAAAGGAACAATTGATAAAAATAAGGTAATTGTTATTGCTGAATCTAAACCTTTTCCTCAATATCCTTGGACAATGCGTTCTGATTTAGAACCTGAACTTAAAACACAAATTCAACAGGCATTTTTACAATTAGAAGATGAAGCTATACTCAAACCATTTAAAGCAGATGGATTTCAAGCAATTACAGATAAAGATTATGATGTAGTTAGAGAATTAGGAAAACTACTAGATCTTGATTTTGCTGAATTAAGTAAATAATAGACCAAGCCAGAAAAAACAATTTCAACAATTAATAATTAATAATTACCTCTTGTGATAAATAAGTGATAATTACAGGAAATACCTACTATTTGAGGTACAAATATTAATTATAAAACCTCTGTAGTGTGGGCATCTTGCCCACTATAATATTGGTCGCTATTAGTCTACCTGACTGATATGAAATATGCTATATTCATTGTTGATTTTTCAAATAATTAATTAGTATATCAATCCTAAATAGGTTGTAATATTTTATTGTAGGAGTTTGGTCTCCTTTCCCCAAGGAAAGATGGGATTTAAAAACCAAATCCCTACAGTTTTTTAACAAATTATTTAGGCTTAGTATATGAAGATATTGCATATAATTTCAAATACAAATCAAAGAAATTTTATACTTCATACTTTTGGTAAATTGCTATGATAAATTCATAGCTAACAAGTAAATACCTACAAAAATTAGTCAATTTTTTAATAAAAATTTTCTGTAAAATACCAATAATGCTTAATTCAAATAAATTTGATAGTTTGCTCCGTCAACAACAAAGAAGTTGGTATATTTCTTTAACTAAAACATTAACCTTATTAATAATTATTTTAGTAAGTTTTGGAGATGTTGGATTACTTGATGGGCAAAGATTATCTGAGGGAATTCCTGACTTAATTGGAATGGTTGGAGAAATGTTCCCGCCAGATTTTAGTCGCGCTGTAGACTGGATTAAACCTTTAATTGATACTATTGCAATGAGTATTGCTGGTACAGGTATGGCTATTGCTCTTTCTCTTCCTCTTTCTTTAGGAGCTGCTCATAATACTACTCCCCATCCTTTTGTTTATTTCCTATCAAGAATGATCCTAAATATAGCTAGGGCAATTCCTGAATTAATCTTAGGAATTATTTTTGTAGCAGCAGTTGGATTTGGTACACTTCCAGGGGTATTAGCATTAGGATTTCATTCAGTTGGTATGGTGGGAAAATTCTTTGCTGAAGCTATAGAACATACAGATAATGCTCCTATTGAAGCTGCAAAATCTGCGGGGGCAAATCATTTACAAATTATTTTTCATAGCATTTTTCCTCAGATTTTTCCTCAAATTGCTGACGTGACTTTTTATCGTTGGGAATACAATTTTCGAGCTTCAATGGTATTAGGTGCTGTGGGTGCTGGTGGTATTGGATTTGAAATTATTGGAGCCTTACGTTTACTGAAATATCAAGAAGTTTCTGCACTCCTATTACTTGTGTTAATTATGGTTACTTTAGTTGATAGTTTAAGTAATTATTTACGTCAAAAATTTATTTGATTCAGTAAGAAGGAAGAAGGAATAAGGAATAAGGAGGAAGGGAAAAGGAGTAAATCAATATTGAAAAAAGGGAAAAACGATATAGATAAATAACCATCTGAAATTGCCGCCTATTCCAAATATATGAAGTAGAGATTTAATAATTAAATTTTCTCAGTAGGAGCATCTTACTCCCGTGGGTATACCTCACCAAAATGAAATTTTAATTAGAGCAGCTATCTTGACAGCAGTTTTCACAAAGGTAGACTACAAAATTTATGTCTTTAAGCCCAAATATTTGTATTCTATAGTTAATAAAAAGTGCTATAGTTATAGCTTGTAGCATTTTTTTTAAAGTGGTATTATTATGGCAAACCCAGAAACTCGGTTTTTGATGTTTATTATTACCAAAATAATTGGGTCTAGAGCAACCCCTTTTCAGGCAAAATGTTTTTGGAGTGAGGCATAAATCCACGTTACAAAAACAACTTTTGATTTATGACTTATAACTTAGTTAAAAATCAACCTTCTTCCCTCTTCCTTCCTGCTTCTTCCTTCTTGTCTACTCCCTACTCCCTACTCCCTACTCCCTTCTTAATGATATGAATAAAAAACCTAAAGTTGTTATTACCCATTGGATTCATCCTCAAGTTATTGATTATTTAAGTCAAACTTGTGAAGTTATTCTCAATCAAACTCAAGCAACATTATCTCGTGAAGAAATTATCAATCGAACCAAAGAAGCTGAAGCTTTAATGGTATTTATGCCAGACTTTATTGAGTCTAATTTTTTAGATTCTTGCCCCCAATTAAAAGTTATTGCCGGAGCCTTAAGAGGGTATGATAATTTTGATATAGATGCTTGTACAAAACGAGGTATTTGGTTTACAATTGTTCCCGATTTATTAGCAGCACCAACAGCAGAATTAACTATTGGTTTATTAATAGGATTAGGTCGCCGAATGTTAGAAGGCGATCGCCTAATTCGTGATGGTAATTTTCAAGGATGGAAACCACAACTTTATAGTAAGGGATTATTACATAAAACTCTGGGAATTGTAGGTATGGGAAAATTAGGAAAAGCTTTAGCTCAAAGATTAATAGGATTTGAAATGAATTTACTCTACAGCGATTCTATTCCCTTATCTTTAGAAAAAGAAACTGCCTGGAAAATTTCTAGAGTTTCTTTAGAAAAACTATTAAAAAATAGTGATTATGTAGTTTTAATGGTACCATTAATTCCTGATACCTATCATCTAATTAATCAAGATACCTTAGCCAAAATGAAACCAAATAGTTTTCTCATTAATCCCTGTCGGGGGTCAGTTGTAGATGAGAAAGCGATCGCCGAAGCAATTCAATCAGGACATTTAGCTGGATATGCTGCTGATGTATTTGAGATGGAAGATTGGGCAATCTCTTATCGTCCTCAAGAAATTTGCGACTCATTAATAACAGAGAAAAATAAGACTTTTTTGACTCCTCATTTAGGTTCTGCTGTTGATGAAATTAGGCACGATATTGCTTTTGAAGCTGCCAAAAATATTGTTCAATTTTTATCAGGAAATATCCCTCAAGGCGCTGTTAACAGATTATAAATTACAGCATTTTTGAGGATGGTAAGGTATATTTTTAACAAAGGCTTCGACCCTATAACAAACCAAAAATTTTGTACCTCACGCACCTCCGAAATTGCTTTAAATAATATAGTAAATATAGGTAGTCCTAAAAGAGTAAGTATAAGAGACTGTTTGTAAAATAAGTATTAAGAGAACGAATAGTTACTAAAATCCCAAATTGGTAAGATTTCCAAGAATGGAAATCCAGTGGGTAGATAGATATTAGATAAATATATTCCTTAGATTTGGAAGTGAGAAATATTTGTGTTGATTTCTTGAGACCTACTCCTTACTCCCTATCTCATTTTTATCTTTCCTGATACATTCAATATCTAAAGGATATTAGAACTATTTTCTTTTCCCTGTTCTCTAACATCAGTTTGAAAAAAGAATGTTACGAATAGTAAGGGCGATAAAAAGATTTTATCTGAGATATCACTTTGACAAAAAAGATGATTTACGACCTAAAAAATTGTATTGAAACAATTTATTCTGACTCCTGTACCGGCGCCTGCGGAATGCTTTGCAAACGCGAATCGCCCCTACAACTCCTGACTCCTAAAAAGTTCCTTAGCTATTTGTAGCAAACATTTATCAAATTGGTATAAAACTTATTATTACTTTTTTATCACTATTAATAATAAAGACTAGAAGTAGATATACAAAACTCCTAGTCTCTGCTTAGTTAAGCTAATTATTCAAGATGTTAAATATCAATTAATTAACAGCTTGACAATATTCTTCATAAACACCATCAAGCAATAAATTCAAAGCATCTACTGCTGTTGCTGCTGCTGCCAATGCTTCCTGTTTTTGAGCATCAGTTTCACATAGTTTTACCAATGCTTCTTTTGTAACTTTACTGTGAATTTCATCAGCCTTTTCATGTACTTTAAAAAATGATAGAGCTGCTTCAGAATCAATGCCATAAAATTCTTTCAAACCAGCAATTTTAGTAGTAGCAACTTCGGGAATTTGTGACTCATAAGCATAAAGAGCAGCTAAACCCTTAGCAGGATTTTCACTCCGAGCTAACTCCTTCAGAATATTTACAGATTCCTTGGTTTTTGCTAAATGTTCCCGCTCTTTAACTGCTTCTCTTTTTACTCCTAAACCTTCAGCAAAACGTAACCATAATTCAGGGTGATTTGCTGCTCCCATTTCTTCTTCAATCAAATTTTCTAAGAGCATTTTCCGAATTTCTAAATCATCACAAGCTGCATGAGTAGCACTAACATAAGTAGGGAAATAATGAACTTGTAGATAATATTCTTGAGCGTACTCTTGCAACATTTCTAAAGATAATTTTCCTTCATTCCACATTTGATAGAATGTGTGCTTAAGTAAATGTTGTTTTTCAATAATCTCGTCCAGTAAGGAAATAAACTCTTGTGCAGTTATTTGTTTTTCTTGAAGCAACATACTTATTCGCTTAATTAATGGTTTAGATCTGAATATTAGCACAATTTTCTGAATTGTCAAGAATATCAAAGATTTTTTTAATAACAGGACTTACCCAAACCAAAGCTAGCAAGATGGGGATTTTATTGGCGAATTTTTTGTAATTTAGCACCAGATAATTTAATATTTGCATATTGATTTAGCCAAGAATAAAGCTCGACTGCGATTAAACCCAGACCCATAGGTTTAGAATTAAAACCTGAACGTAAATTTTGACGAAGTTGAGTTAAACTGAAACCTTGCTCAAGCAAAAAGGGAACAATATCAATTAATTCCTGAGAAATATTTTGTGGTTGAAAACTAGATTCTGGGTCTGCTTTCAAAGTAAATCTACGATGACGTTGATAATGATGTTGCCAAAACCAACCATAATGAGCGTTAAATGCTTCATCATTATCAACAATAAGGTCTGAAGTTTTTATAGTATTAGAATTTTCCCAAAATAGCTTTTATGCAACTACAAATACTAAATCACAATACAGACTACTAAAGTTGGGAAAGGTATCGCCAGAAACCCAAAAACTTATATTACCAACTTGAGGTGACATTTGAGTAATATCATGTTCGGTTGAATACTTATAAATAACTGTTGTGAGAAGTCAGGAGTCAGGAGTCAGGAGTCAGGAGAAAAGAAAGGAGGAAAGTCAAGATAATTTGAGTATTTCTTTGGCAGGTGTCGGTACTGTCAGTCCTTAAATTTTATTATAACTGATTATCTGAACATGATATAATATGACAGTAAGTATGAAGAAACTTTTGATTCCAAAGATATGGGTCTTGATTACCATTTGTGGTGTCGTGATAAACTCTTATAGTTTCAAAAGCTGAAACTAAACGAGAAGGGTGATAAATAAGATAACCACTCAAAATTATATACCTACTAAAAATTTAATTTCTAGAATGTATTTTAATAATAATATATTCTGGTAATTACTTATAGTTAAACTTATTATACTAATACTAAATGATTTGTGATCAAAACTATAGGAGTTTGGTCTCCTTTCCCCAAGCTAAAAACCGAATAATTAATAATTAATAATTAGGCGTTGTTGAAACAGGTTATGAAATTGCGAATAATGTAAGTAATAAATCCAAAATCAAGAGTACAAATCATACCTATACTAATACTAAATGATTTGTGAGAAAAACTTTAGGGGTTTGGTCTCCTTTCCCCAAGCTAAAAAGGGATTTCTCAACCAAACCCCTACGACAAAATATTACAACCTAATTTAGGATTACTATATTAAGCTTTAGCTTTCAAAATATATAGTATTCAAGTGGAACTATCCTAATTTATGACTCCTGAATACTGATTTATTACTCGTTATTTGTAACTATTAAACTGCACATAATATTACTCCTGCTTAACAACTACTCGATGTTCTTGACTCAACAAAAAAATACCTGAAGTAACAATAAAAATACCCAGAATTTGCAAACTATTAATACTCTCTTGAATAGTTAACCATGCTAAAATTGCTGTCAGACTGGGGTTAGTTGCGCCAATAGTTGCAGCAGTAGTAGCACCTATCAACTTAATTCCGTAATTAATCATTAAATGACCGCTCAAAGTCACGATCGCTGACAGGAAACCACCAACCCATATAGGAGTCCAGTTAAGGTCAGCATAGTCTCCCTGCCAAATTAATAAACTCGTAGCAGATAATCCTA
This sequence comes from Microcoleaceae cyanobacterium MO_207.B10, assembly GCA_030064835.1. GTDB lineage: Bacteria > Cyanobacteriota > Cyanobacteriia > Cyanobacteriales > Microcoleaceae > JASJEE01. The sequence goes on from JASJEE010000093.1 coordinate 16,882, forward strand.
AAGCAGTAGCAAAACTAATCCAAGTAAACGGAACTGGATGTATAGTTTCAAAACTTTTTTGTGCATTTACAGTATAGAAAGCATAAGCAAGTCCCGAACAAATGCCAAAAATTACCCCTATTCCGTTGTAACTATCAGATGTTGTCTGAGTATAAGGAATAGTCATAAAAGTACCGACTAACACAACTACCATTACCATCCAGCGAAACTTTGTTGGAGGAATAGCTAAAAATCCCCAAGAAAGCAGCGAAGTGAATATGGGGTAAGTAAAAAACAGAGCTGAAGCAATTCCAGTTTCGATTAAACCAATAGATAGATAAAGCAGTGCTAAGTATAGAAACATCAACACTCCACCAACGAGCGATCGCCCCAATATAGGACGTGCTTCATTATTTCCTAATGCTCGAATATCTTGCCAAGTCAACGGGTAAAGTCTTGTCGCAAAGGATGCCATCAATGGAACTACCAATACCATCCGCATAAACATTAGTAGAAAAGAATTTTGCAGATTAGGTATAACAAATCCACCTGTTGCAAAAATCCCTAAAATTGTCTGTTCATTGAAAAGAATTCTGACAATGACATTTTGGAAACAGAAGCAAAAAGATGCAAGTATAACAATTACAAAGCCAAACATAAAATTGATAGTAAGGGGTAGTTTCAGGACTTAGAAAATTTCTAATTGATTTAGTCTAGACTATACTATCAATTGTCCTAGATTAAGTAGGGGTGGCTGAATAAAGCTAAAAGTTAGAATAGCTAAGGCAATATAGCTTTTTATCTTCATTTTATCTTCATTTTATCTCCTAGTTATTGGCTCTTATTGGCCTCAAAATACGAAAATTTGCTGCTGAAATTCCAGAAAATTTATTCACACAAAATGGCCGAAACCGTCCCCTGTTCACCCCATTTCCGCGTCTCCGCGTCTACCCCTACCCACCAATTTTTTTAGCAGACCCTAAGTAATATCAAGTAACATTAATTAACCGCAATGTAGAGACGTTGTATGGAACGTCCCTACGGGGTTGGGGAAAGATTATTTATTACAGCTATTTAATGAGACATGATATAAATACTGTCTACCACTCCACAAAAAAAATGCTATCTTCTCCATTAGAAGACATAGCTTTTATTAATCAATTATTTAAGTTATAGTTATTATTCTTATTTGCGCTTCACCATAACAGCAAAACTGAATTTATCCAAAGTTAATAAACCTAATGTTGAAACTGCTTCGGGAATCGACTTTGGTATTTATAGTATATGTGTATTATATTTTGATTTCTAAACACTACTGACTGCGTATTCCATGTAAAGTACAATTATTTTTGTAGATCAGCGCCACAAAAATAAAATCTTATATCATGTTCGGTTGAATACTTATAAATAATTACCAAGGTGTCAGTCCTCAGTCCTCAAGAGTCAGAATTGTTGGAGAAAGAAGTCAGGAGAAAAGTAGAAGTTTCAATAATTGATAATTGATCAGGGATAATTGATAATTACCTCTCCCTAAAACGGATTGGATTGAATAAAAGGAAAATAAATTCATTGTTTCTCTTGATCTAGTTGGCTTTAAACCTTAATTATTCGGTAATATCTTTTCTCTACTGTCAGAGCTGAAATTTTATTTATAACTGATTATCCCA
>JASJEE010000443.1 GCA_030064835.1 Microcoleaceae cyanobacterium MO_207.B10
GGGGGGAACGAGAAGTCCCCCTGGATAAGGGGGATGCGCGGGGAATCATTGCTGTACCTCACTAGGGTGAAAACCGCTATATATAATACCTATAAATTTATTTCTAGCAAATAGACATCTCCAATCATAAAAAACTAAATCAATTATTTCTCCCTACTCCCTACTCCCTCTTTTGCGGATATGTCTAATATTTATCACCCTTGGTATTAGGAAAATTTGCAGTCAATAAATTTTCAGATTATCATATAAAAAGAGCTAATTTTAGCCCAAATATGGTGAATTCATAAAATCATGTGGATAATTAATAAAAATCTTAAAAATTATTGTAGCAAAATTATTAAACAAAATGTAAGTAATAAGGTAATAATATTACTTACATTTTGTCTATCCTTTTTGCTAGTTATATTTATAATTCCCACAACACAGGCTCAAACGCCAATATTTTATCTGGAACAACAAATTAGTAGTAATGAACAAGATTATTCTTTTCAAGAATTAGTTAATGGGTATGAAAAACTAGAAGGAATGTTTACCCTTTATCGAGACCAAGAAACAGGCCAAACATTCATGGAAATTCAACAAGAACAACTTAATCAAAATTTCCTATGTTTTATCACTCTAGAATCAGGTATCGGTGAAGCAGGTTTAATTAGTGGTTTACCAATAAAAGATTTTATCTTTCAGTTGCGCCAAAATCAAAATAATATTCAATTTGTACTGCCAAATATTAACTTCCGTACTGATGAAACTGATCCTCAATTTCGAGCAGTTGAACGTTCTTTCAGTGACTCAGTTTTATATTCCCTACCAATAGAAGCAATTAATCCTCAAAGTCAGACATTACTGATTGATTTAGGAAATATAGTAATGGGGGAATTGAACTTACCATCTTTAGCAGAAATGTTGCCCTATGACTACTCAATAAACTATCAAAATTCTTATATTAGTGATGCTAAAGTATTTCCTTTAAATATAGAAATTGAATCACTTTATAGCATCTTAAACAAAGATAATGCAGCATATTTACAATCTGTGCCCGACAGTCGGGCTTTTAATCTCAAAGTTCACTATAGTTTCTCAGAAATACCAATAAATAATGGTTATCAGCCAAGAATAGCAGACGAAAGAGTAGGTTATTTTATTAGTGCTTATCAAGATATTTCTGATAATAATCGTCGTGAACCCTTTGTCCGTTATATTCAGAGATGGCATTTAGAAAAACAAATTCCTAGCGCACCTTTATCTCCCCCCTTAGAACCGATAACTTTCTGGATAGAAAATACAGTACCAAATGAATATCGCGATGCGATTAGAGAAGGTGTTTTAATGTGGAAGAAAGCTTTTCAAAAAGCCGGATTTATTGATGCTATTCAAGTCAAACAAATGCCAGATGATGCTGCTTGGGACCCTGCGGATGTACGTTATAATACGATTCGTTGGTCTACAACTTTTAAGTCTTCCTTTGGGGGCTTAGGACCTTCTCATGTTAACCCACTAACTGGTCAAATTTTAGATGCAGATATTATTCTAGATGCAGGGATTATTCGGCATATAAAATATGGTTCAATAGGTAGCCTCATTTTACAAAATAATTCTCTGTCTAAAGCTTTTAAAACTAAGGATGGAAAAACTTACAATCCTTGTGTTTTAGATATGTATTCGCGCTATTTAGGAAATCCAGAAATAGCAGCGGAAACAGATACTTATGATAATAATATAGAATCTATTATTCCTAAATCTCTGCAACCACAATATCAATATTCTCGTAACTCATCACGATCAGACTTCCACCCCTCTGAACACCTTTGCTTTGGTTTGGAGTCATCCCAACAGTTAGCAGTAGGAGCAATAGCGATGGATGTTTTAGAGAATATTAGACCTCAAAGTGGAGAAATGGATAAGTATGTGAATCAGTTCTTAAAACATATCACTGCTCACGAAATCGGACATACTCTTGGTCTCAGACATAATTTCCACGGTAGTACCATGTTAGACCCAGAACAGTTGAATGATACCACCATTACTCATACAAAAGGATTGGTTTCATCTGTAATGGATTATGTACCAGTTAATCTTGCGCCCCAGGGAACAACACAAGGAGACTATTTTCCCATTGTAGTCGGTCCTTACGATTGCTGGGCGATTGAATATGGTTATAAACCCAGTGGTACAACCAGCTATATTAATGAAAAAGGATTTTTACACGAAATTGCTAGTCAAGCAGGACAACCAGAATTGTCTTATGCACCGGATGAAGATACCTCGGAAATGTTAGACCCCGCAGCAAATAGCTTTGATCTCAGTGAGAATACATTGATTTATTCTCAGTGGCAACTAGATAATGCTCGGAAGATTTGGGATAAATTAGAATACCGTGTTCCTAGAAGTGATGAAAGTTATAGTGAAATTAGGGTAATGTTTAATACGGTGTTCTCTTATTATTTCCAGCAGATCACGAATGCTCTTTTATATGTGGGAGGTCAGTCGTTTAATCGAGAGAGTACGAAAAATTCTAATGGGCGTTTGCCTCTTGAACCAATACCTATAGATAAACAACGCCAAGCATTAGAAATTCTGGATCAATATGTTTTTGCTGAGGATGCGTTTAATTTTTCACCTGATTTGCTGAATAAATTGGCACCGTCACGTTGGTATCATTGGGGAAGTTATGGTTGGCTGTTTCCTATAGACTATTCTATTCAAGATCGTATTTTATTGTGGCAACGAATAGTTTTACGATTGCTCCTTTCTGATTTTCGTCTAACTCGTCTGCGAGACTTGGAATTGAAAACAACGCCAGATAATGTTTTGAAATTACCAGAACTTTTTGATACTTTGCAAAATAGTATTTGGAGGGAAGTTTTGCAACCAACTGGGGGTGCAGTTGAGATTTCTGGTATGCGTCGTTCCCTCCAACGAGAACATCTGAAGCTGTTAACTTCAATGGTGTTGCGTAATCGTACTGTGCCTGAAGATGCTAGAAGTTTGGCTTGGTATGAACTGCGACAACTGGATAAAGATTTGCAGAAGATGATTAAAAAACGGGGTAAGAAAATGGATGATTATACTAGGGCGCATTTAGAGGAAACACGCGATCGGATTGTGAAAACTTTGAATGCACAGTTGGAGTCGAATTAGCGGTACTTTGGCGAAAAATATGTGAAAATAGCATTATCAGATAATATGACTGATAGTCAGAAAAATACAGATGTTCCTTTACCCCCTTTAGTTTGGATCGGAAACTCTCTTCATTTTCGTTATCGTAATGAAATTACTTTGCACCTTCCTCGTAATCAAGAAAATCAGGATATTGAGACCATAAAGTAGGGACGTTGCATGCAACGTCTAGAGTTATCATTTTTTGGTGTAATATTTGTACCTCACATACTTGGAATCTACTGTAAATAATTTCAGTTGAAAACCTACCTATGAAGAGACGCTCGTTTCTGCAATTAATGGCAACAACATCAGGTTTAATTTTCTCAGGAAAAAGTTTAGCCACCTTTTCCACAACTAATCCTCAATTATCAAATAACATATCATCTTCTATGCCATCAAATTCTTCCTTTTTTATGCCCGATGAAGCCGAACCCCATTTATGTACTTGGATGGCGTTTAGTGCCAGTGCAGATATTTGGGGTCGCAAATATAGTTCTGGAGTACAAGATAATCTTGCCAGAATTGCTAAAGCTATTGTCAAATATGAACCTGTTAAAATGTTAGTGCGACAGGAAGACTATAACGTAGCGGTAGCTAAATGTGGTCCTGATGTAGAATTGATTGTTTGCCCAATAGATGATTTATGGATGCGGGATACAGGTTGTGTTTTTGTTCTCAATGATGATGGTGAAAAAGCAGCCATTGATTTTAATTTTAATGGTTGGGGAAACAAGCAATATCACGAGCGCGATGCTGAAGTAGCTCGGTTTGTGGCAAAACAGTCTGGAGTACAATTGATTAATACAGACCTTGTATTTGAGGGTGGTGGTATTGAAGTCGATGGTAATGGTACGGCGATCGTGACTGAAAGTTGTATTATTAATAATAATCGTAACCCTGGTTGGAGTAAAGCTGACTGTGAAGAGGAATTGAAGTATTTATTGGGGCTGCGTAAAATTATTTGGCTGCCAGGTATTAGAGGTTATGATATTACCGATGGTCATACAGATTTTTATGCTCGTTTTCCTCGCCCTGGTCTTGTTGTTGCTGGATACGATCGAGATCCTGACTCTTTTGACCATGTTGTTACGAAAAAACATCTAAAAATTCTACGCTCGTCAACGGATGCGGATGGAAATAAATTAGAAGTTGTGGTACTTGAGGGTCCGAAAAAAATTCGACCGGGATACGAAAGTGATGATGATTTTGCAGCAGGATATATTAATTTTTACGTTATTAATGGTGCGGTTATTGCTCCAGAATTTGGCGATCGCCAGGCAGATAGACGTGCAAAGGAAACTTTAGCGGAACTTTTTCCGGGTCGAGATATTGTGCAAATTAATATTGATGAAATTGCTGCCGGAGGTGGTGGAATACATTGTACAACTCAGCAAGAGCCAAAGTAAAGTCAAAAGTTAGAAGTCAAATTGGGAATATCTTATATCATGTTCGGTTAAATAGTTACTATAATTAAAGCTCTTAGTAGGGCTTTAGTCCTATCTAGAGTTAGGAGGGCTAAAGCCCTACTACAAACAAAAACTTTTTAAAGAGGTTTTAATAGGATTCATTTTCCCAGATACTACAATCTGGTTTTTCTTCAGGATCGGGATATGCTTTCAACTTTTCTAAAAACTCTTGGTCAAAATTTGCCTCTTGCCAATAACATCCAGACTTAACCTGCTCAGGAGTTAAGTTCTTAACTTTGACATAATCTATCTCAGATTGGCCAGTATCTACTCCATATTTTGTGAAGTCAGCATTTTTTAGATAGGCATCACTGAGGTTGGCTCCACTGAGGTTGGCTCCACTGAGGTTGGCTCCACTGAGGTTGGCTCCACTGAGGTT
>JASJEE010000094.1 GCA_030064835.1 Microcoleaceae cyanobacterium MO_207.B10
AGAAAAATTACAACGTTGCATGGGAACTCGTGAAGCTTTAGGATTACCAAATATTGGATTTGATGGTTTATCACCTACTCTCAGAAGTGGGTTAACTGGACCCCGCCATACTACCTCTATTTTAAGTAGTGTTTCTGCACAAAAAGCTTGGGAAAAATTACATATTTGGCCAAATGGAGTAGCTGAAAATCGTGAAAAAGCAAATTTATTTGTAGCAAAAAATAGTCATTTTCGGTTGTCTGTTCCTGACTGTGGAATTATTCAAGGTTTTCCTGAGTCTTGGCAATTTTCTGGTGCAGTTTATCAAGCATTAGGTCAAATTGGTAATGCTGTACCGCCACCTATGGGTTATCAAATAGCAGTATCTATTGCTCAAGTATTTTCTTGAATAGTTTCTGTTACAAGTTCTCTTAAATGTTGAGCATGATTGCTAGTTATTCGCTCCCAATCTTGAAAATATGAAGCTGGAATATGAGGATTATTTAAAGTTGAACCTCTCTCAATTAAATATTGACATCTATCTCTTAAAATCGAAAGCATTCTTTCAGGAGAGTAGCCTAATTCTAAATCCATTTTATTTCGGTATTCTTGGATTGTATATTGTCTTTTTTGTAGACTTTGAGCATCTTCAAGTGTATAAATTTCTTTTTTCCCAAGAATTTCATACAGTAAAGATATGCTAATTAACTCTGGTATTAATTGAGCAAGTTTATAATCTGATGAAACATCAGCTGATTTTTCACTAATCCAAGGAGCCATCATTTTAGGGGAAGCATATAGGCAATATTTTAGGATTTTACCACCTTTTTCGTAGAAACCAAATAACCAATGTTTTCCACTCCACTTTTTAATATGCTCCGGTCCAAAATCTCTAACTGTAGTTACAGAAGTCTTTGTACTTGATTTTAATTCAAAAGGAATTTTCAGTGAATTCAAAGTCAAGATTGCATCTGTTCCACTACGAGTTAAATTGACTGGTCTTTCTAAATTAAATAACTGGATAAGTTCATTTTCTCGACTATCATCTTGTCCTGTCATTTATATATAGCAATCTTATTTGAGCCGTGTACCAAACATCTGGGCTTTTTAAGGAATGGGTATGAGAAAGAGTTGGGCACATTTTTATTTATTTTTGCATTTTTTACCAATCATTTCACCATTTTATAATTAATTTTAATTATTTCAGAGATTTTCAAATAAAGAGAGTATAATCTAGAAAGAACTGAAGTAAAAGGTAAACCGTTTATTTCAATAACATTCTCAGATTTTAATCATATTTCTCTCAGGCTAAATATTTAAGGATAAATTAGATTTATATGGCTTTACACGCAGAATTACATCGGCATTTAGGAGGCTCCGTAGTTCCCAGAGTTTTATGGCGATATTTCCAACGTCAAAACCAAGAACAAGCAGCCCGTTTTCCTGAATATTCACAATTTGAAGAATTCTACACCAAACCACGGAACACTTTAGATGAATATTTAGAACTACATACCTTAGTAGAACACGTTCAAACTATTGAAACATTACCATACTTTATTTATCGGTTAATTCGAGGAGCTTATACATTTGAAAATTTAGCTTATTTAGAATTACGTTATACACCATACTTGAGAACTCCAGACCATTTACCACAATCTCAACGCATAGATTTAATGACAGAAATAGTTGCTACAGTTGGTAAGGCAACTCAACAACAGGAATATCCGATAATTACCAGCCAAATTTTATGTATGCACACCCGTTTGCCTCAAGAAGTAAATCAAGCAATCGTTGATTTGGCAATACAAATGCCCGAATATATATGTGCTATAGATTTAGCAGGAGGGGATAATCATTATGGTGAACGTATAGATGAGTTTGTCAAATTATATGAATATGCACGTTCTCAAGGAGTAAAAACTACGGGACATTTATATGAAACACCAGATGGTTGTCATCCCGAATTATTACCTTATTTAATGCGAATTGGTCATGGAATTCAAATCCCTTTAAAACATCCAGAATTATTAAAAGAAGTAGCGAAAAGAGGGCAATGTTTAGAAATTTGTCCTACTACCTATTTCAAAACAGGTACTATGGATAATATGACTCAATTGAAGTCAGTATTTGACCAATGTTTTGATGCTGGAGTAGACATTGCTATTTGTACTGACAACGCCGGATTACATAATGTACGTTTGCCATTTGAATATGAGAATTTACTAACATTAGATGTGATTGATTTTCGAGAATTACAAGCTTGTCAAGATGCAGCATTTCGCCATGCTTTTGCTTGGCCCCATGGTAAACGACCCGAAGAAATTTTAACAGGATTATTGCAACCAGAACCAGCAGTTGTCGGAGCAATAAGTTCCAATTAGTAGAATATATTTGTCTAGAAAATTTTATTTAATTTACAGCTTTACTTCATGGTGAGCTGTTTTTTTATTCCTAATACCAATTGAATAAATGTGTGCTAAAAATAATCAGAGATGTTTATAAATGTTATGCTTGAGAACACTTATAATATTAATATTTTAATAAACTTGTTCCAATTTATCCCTTTTATCAGTAGCTTTTTTTCTGATTATCCCTATGATACCAAATTGAAAAAAGAATGTTATATCATGTCCGCTTGAATAGTTATAAATAAGCAGGGAGGAGTCAGGAGTCAGGATTCAGGATTCAGGAGGGAAGAGAGGAGAAAGAAACTATAAAAAGGATAAAGTTTTTTTGATCACTAATTATCCGGAATCCGGACATGATATTACAAATAAACTAGCTAGGAAATAATTGATAATTGATAATTGACAATTAATTATTCACCTAAAACCTCAAACCTACTACCTAAAATCTAGAAGTTTATTTGTAGCAAAAATTTATCAATTTGGTATTAAACCCTGATATGATATCTATGCAAAATAAAAACAAAATCAATGACAGCAACAAACACTCAAAAATTAGATGTATTTGGTGTCGGTAACGCCTTAGTTGACATCCTAGCATTTGTAGAAGAAGCATTTATCAGTAAACACTCTCTGCAAAGAAGTGGGATGACTCTGATGGATGCTCAGAGACAAGGAAGTATTCTGCGTGACCTGGAACAGACATCTGTAAAAATGCGTTCTGGAGGTTCAGCAGCAAATTCCATGATTTCCCTTGCTCAAAGTGGCGGAACAGGTATTTTTGTTGCCAAAGTTGCTAGCGATCCTAATGGAGAATTATACCGTCAAGATATGTTGAATTCCAAAATAGAATTTAATGTAGCTCCCGCATCTATGGAAGATGGACCGACTGGAACTTGTGTTGTACTGACAACTCCCGACGCAGAACGTACTATGTGTACAAACCTGGGAGTTTCTGTAAATCTTGGTGTTGATGATATTGATGTTGAACAAATTAGGCGTTGTAAATATAGTTATTTAGAGGGTTATTTGTGGTCAGCTCCTGATGCTAAACAAGCTTGTATTCAAGTGATGGAAGAGTCAAAGCGTCAGGGAGTAGGAGTTTGTTTTACTTTCTCTGACCAGTTTTTGGTAGATCAATTTACTGATGATTTCCGAAAGTTGGTTTCAGATTATTGTAATGTGTTATTTTGTAATGCTGATGAAGTGCGTAGTTTTTTTGGCATAGAATCTTTAGAAGAATGTGCTGTAAAAATTGGGAATTTGGTAGAAACAGCTTTTATTACAAATGGAAAGGAAGGCTGCTTAGTTGTACATAATCAAGAAATTTCTCCTGTGGCTGGGTTTCCTGTAAAAGCCATTGATACTGTGGGAGCAGGTGATGCTTTTGCTGGTGGGGTATTGTTTGGTATTACCCAAGGTTTTAGCCCTACTCAAGCTGCACGTTGGGGAAATTATTTGGCTTCTGAAGTTGTAAAAATTCAAGGTCCGCGTTTAGAAGGTTTTTGGGCGGATAAAGTTCAGCAGATAATTAATTAATAGTTAGTTAAATTAGTGTTTTATGGTGGTGATGGGATAATGATTTATTTTCATTCTCATCTTCACTGAATCTAAATAATTACAGCTCTTTTCAATTAAGTAAACTACAAAACTCTTACAGGATAATTTATCTAGTTCTGGGTTAAAATAATCAATAAATTTAATTAAATTTAATCAAACTAAGTCTTGGTAGTCATAAAGAGGAACTAGCAAAAGTTTATGGATAAATCATCACCAACCTCAATAGGTGTCATTGTAGGTATACCCCTTTGTCTATTTTTTAGTATTAGCTTTAGCTTACTAGGATATACAACTAAGTTAGGCATTATATTCGGCATAATAGGAGGTATTGCTGGAGGCTTATTAGGATTTTGGTCGCAAATAGAATCAATACCTGAAGCTCCTAAAAAACCTGATGCTGAACCACAAGATTCTCAAACTCAATCGAAACCACCTAAACCACCTAAGCAAATTAAAGCATGGCCGAAAACTCCTAAAGAACGTAGTGGTGTTTCGGTCGGAAATTGGTTTCTTCGCCAAAATCAAGCTTCCTCAAAACCTCGAAAAAAATACTAAATTATTAACTAATAATGTTTTTATTTTTGTCTAAATTACTCCCTCTATTTATCTATCCATTGGGCTTATCTTGCTTACTAATGCTGATAGCTTTTGTACTGGTTTGGTGGTATCCTAAATGGTCAGCATTAACAATTTTTCTAGCATTTACTGTGATATTTGTATTTAGTAATTCTTGGGTTTCTCAAGGATTAATTAAATCTTTAGAATGGCAAAATTTACCCCCAAAAGAATTACCCCAGGTAGAAGCAATAGTGGTTTTAGGTGGTGGAATTAAACCAGCTAATTCACCCCGCCCTTGGGTAGATGTGAGTGAAGCAGGCGATCGCATCTTACATGGAGTCAGATTATATCAACAAGGTAAAGCACCTTTTCTCATATTAAGTGGGGGTAGAATAGACTGGAAAGATGGTGGCCCTCCAGAATCAGGAGATATGGCAGAAATTGCTGAAACAATGGGAGTACCAGCAACAGCAATTTTAGAGGATACTGATTCTTTAAATACTTATGAAAATGCAGTTAATGTGAAGCAAATTTTGGATAGTAAAGAAATAAAAGGAGCTATATTATTAGTTACTTCAGCACTGCATATGCCACGTTCAATCTTAATATTTCAAAAGCAGGAAATGCAAGTAATTCCTGCACCAACAGATTTTCTTGTCACTGAAAAAGATTTAGAAGAAAGACAAGGTAGTGGTCAAGCTATATTATTAAATATTATTCCTGATGCTGGAAATATTCAAAATTCTACCAAAGCTTTAAAAGAATATATAGGCATAGTAGTTTATCGTCTGCGGGGCTGGTTATAATTATTATATTTATTTTTTAGACATCTATGGAAAAGAGGGAGTTAGGGAGTTAGGGAATAGGGAGTTAGGGAGCAGGGAGAAATAATTGATGTTTTCTTTGCGATAATTGATTTGATTTTCTATTATTGGAAATGTCTATTATTTATATTGAAGATATTTTGATGATACAGTGCTTCCCGATGTTATTAGCTACGCCTATATCCGGCCATATCCCTCTGATTACGGGCCACATAGCCACACTCTAAGACATTCAATTCACGCCTTGTACATCATCAGCCCGAAATCTGCTGTATATAGGAATCCTAAAAATGATTTAGGATTCCTATACCTATATTAATAAATAAATACATAAAGGTAAATCTAATATGTCTCTAGAATTACGCAGTATCTTCCCAGAACCAAATCCACCAACGACAGAAATTTTCCTAGTTTATCAAACTACCCAAGAATTTTATGATGAAGTAAAATGTAGAGAAAATTTTGATCGGCACTGTCAGTGGTATTATACAATAGCTGAGAAACATCAAAAAGAACATAAGAGAATGCAGAATGACCTAAATATTTTGGGTTTCTTCCTCAGAATACTTAAGTCAAAAAATCACCAATAATACTTTATTTTTCCTAGATTTTACCAAATAAATCAGGTTGAAAGCCGACCCTATTAATGAGATAAAAATACCGATAACTGTTTCGCTTTCGCGGAGCGAGATTAAAAGTCTTAGCGAAGCTATTCTGTAAAGAGACAGCTATTCCATAAGATGCTGACTGATAACTGAATAACTGATCACTGAAAAAAATAGGCCCAAAGATGGGGACATCGCCCCATAAGTCCAATGGACATTAATCTTATTTGATTGGTTCCAACTCCTCTTCTTTTAGATGAACTTTAAACTTTTTCGTAAACTGGACGAGAATTGGCAGATTAGCACTAACTGGTCTGCCATTCCATTGCTTGACAATAGCAATTACTTCTCCTTCAGAATCTTTAATGTCAAATGCTTGTCCTCTATGTTCAGGATGAATATAAACAACAACAGAGGTATTAACGCGAACGCGGTCGCCTACTTTCATATACTAAAACCTTGTATTAGCCTCTCATAGAAATTTTTGAGCTGATGTAACTTTTAGGTCAAGTTACATCAGCCTCAACAGTTTCTTTATTTTTGCACAAAACTAGCCCCTGGATTGAAATTAATCCAACTTTAGAGGAATTTTTCAGTTATGGGAGTTTGGTAGCTCAAATTTTCCTAGATGCAGAATAGTATTTGGTAAATTTTTTGTGTAGCTAGGTGGTAGAAAGTAGAGGGGAGAATCTGAACAGTCAATCAAATCAAGAATTTAGGCAAATTTCTCATATTAATAATGACAATATTTGAGTTTTGTACTGAAAATTTCCTATCCATAAAAATTCGGTAATTACAAGCTGAATATTGAAATTACTCTAGAATATTAATCCCCAAGTTTTAATGTAGAAAGTATATATAGCATTCCTCTGCGTGGTTGTGAAAAAAATATACTATAAAAAGGGAAAAGGGAAGATAAAACAGGGGGAAGAGTTTCAGGATTTTTATCTATTTTTTGATTTGTGACAAATAATTTAGGTTTCCTATAGTAATCATAAATAGACATCTCCAATCATAAAAAATCCAATCAATTATCATAAATAAAACATCAATTATTTCTCCCTACTCCCGGCTCCCTCTTTTCCGGAGATGTCCAATAGCTTGTAAGATTTTATCATAGGGGTTTGGTATATAAACCCAAGTTAAAAGGGGATTTGGAAACCAAACCCCTACAGTTTTTTTCACAAATCATTGAGAATTTCTATATCAATAAACTAAATTTTAATTCCCATTGAAATTAATTCAGAAAACCTTAAGAATCAGGAGACTGTAAAGGTGTTGGCGAATCTGGTGGTATAAGAGGACTCTCCCAAGGTTTTTGAACATCATCAGGTGTAACTTCAAAATTTTTCCGGTTCTGCCATATGGCGAGAATAGCCCCCAGGGACAAAATCACCAACAAACCAACCATAAACATCCATGGTTTTAGCTTTGGAGAATTTTTGACAGGTTTTAACTCAGCTTCAGGTTCAAGTTCAGATTCAGATTTAGCTTCAGGTTCAGATTCAGATTCAGATTCTTCTGCGTCATTACCATAAAGAAGCGCTCTAGAAGACTCCGATAATTCTGGCATCAGAGGTTTTACTATAGGAGTTACGACTTGAGGATAATTTAATGTCATCAACTGCTCTGGAGAAAGACGATAGTGGCCAAGCACTACTGAAGTATTATCGTGACCATTTTTCTGATTAGCTAAGGAAATTAAAGACTCCACAGCCTCTTTTAAAGAAAGTTGACCCCCAAAAATCTTAGCACTATAGTCAGCCCAAGAATTCTCTACCCAACCATTATCACTCAGACCATCCGAGCATAATAGCAATAAACCTTCCTCGTCAATCACGAACCTTTGAATATTAGGACGAATAAACTCCCCGTTCCTTGTACCAAGAGCTTGAGTTAAAGCACCTGCATCACGACGCTGCAAAGCCTCCGAATATAAACTGTGTCCTAAACGCACCTCCCTCGCAGCCACATCATCATCCACAGTTAGTAAGCAATAGGCATTCTTTGTTAACCAATAGGCACGACTATCTCCTACATTAGCTATATATAATTCATGGGCATTATTTGGATTTGACTGGGGGGAAGGTTTTACCTGTTGGGGTAACTGTAGCCCCATTACTAATGTTGTACCCATTCGTTGTCGAGACTCTCTTCCTTGTTCGTCATTCTCTGTGGCAATCATATTATTGACTACCAGAATAATTTCTTCAAGTTGCCTCTTAACCAAATCTGGGGATGTTAACTCTTGCTGTTGTCCGACCTCGGTTAACAAGTTTTGGACTAATTTTTTAATCGACTGTACAGCTAACTGACTAGCAACTTCTCCACCATCATGGCCACCTACCCCATCACAAATCATTGCTAAATGAGGCACTAGTTGATTACTAACCAAATCTTGTTCAGTGGGATAACAACTATCTTCATTATGGAGACGTACAGGGCCCGTATCAGTAGCTCCGACTATTTCTGAGCTTAATGGTAGATGGGCAGCTTGTTCCAATAAAAGTTGATTCAACTTAGGAGCGATCGCCTCTACAGATGCCCCAATATCACCAATCATTTGGCAAATTTCTTGTAATGGTTGCTGAATATGAGTATGAGCTGTAGGTATTAAATTAGACCAAAAGGTTCTTAAATCTCTAAGTTTAGTATTGCGGGTTTCCAAGTCTAAATCTAATAGTCGTAAGCGCCAACCTTCAACCCGCAGACTATTAGTAAATAGACTAAAGGCTACACCTTGCTCGGACAAAGGTTTCCATAATTCCATCATTTGCCAGAGCCAGTGAGCTTGGCGTATCGGGGGTGCTGTTGGCCATGCTTCTACCAGAGCCGGACATAACTTGCCTTGAGAATCCACTGGGACATTATCCAACAGTAGAATATCTGTGGGATAAGTTGGTTCTCCATGTTGATAAAAACCATATACTTCTGGCAAGTGGAGCCTTTGAGGGTACAGACGTAGGTAAGGCAGAATATAGTCTGGTAACTCCTCATAAATAAAAGGAGTTTCACCAGGCTTAGTATCAAGCCAAACTTGCGGAGCCACAACGTAGTAGCGATCGCCCAGTAACTCCCCAACTGGAATCTCAACCCCTGAGTCTACGGCCCATAGGTAGCGATAGATTAAACGAGTTTGGCAAGCATTGCACTCTTGATCACCCCAGGAATTAGAAGGATCAGGACAATTAATATTTGGGCAATAAATTGGCGGGGCAGAAGTCATCATAGTTGGGACAATAACTCTTTTATTTATGAAGTATTTATTAAGTCAAAAGTTAAAAGTTAAAAGCTTGTACCCACGGAGGCGGGGGTCAAAAGTTATTAATAGTAAATGAAATATATATAAATTCAAATCTTAACACCTAACCTAGTTGTCAAGCTAAACCAAGTGCTAGTGTCTAATACCATTTTCATAACATATTGCTACATTGGTTTATTTCTAAGTGTTAGGGGTTAAGGGTTAGGTGGTAATAATTTATAATGTTTATTTTTTATGATAGTAAAATAGTTCTATTTTTAACTAAAAATCGTTTTATAACTACAATAAATTCTTTTTGATTAAGGGATAATTTAATTTGTACTGCCGACACAAACACCAAATTTACTAACAGTTTTGAGGTAAATATATTCCTATAGCAATCAGGAATGAGATGTGATAATTTTTATGATAGTTAGTTTGAGCTGAAAACCTTAAAATTTCTGAATCCTGACTCCTGACTCCTGACTCCTAACTGCCACCAAAATCTTACAACTAAAATAGGATTGCTATATATTTTCAACTTAGAAATAGTTTTCTTGATTTCTGCCTCCCTATTCCCTGTTCCCAGTTAAGTGTTCCCTATCTCATCTTTATATTTCCTTTAAAAATAATCTGTTAATGAGACATGATATAACATCTCAGATTGGTCAACACATAAAAAGCAAAAACCTCTAAATTTTCAGATAAATTTAAAAATTATGACAAGCAAAGCTTTTCTACCTCTAGCCAATTAAATCAGAACCTTCAGACTGAACTTTTTGTAGTAAAAACACAAAGATATATTGAGATAGAGCCTAATTTCAGAAATTTCAGAATAAACTGAATAATAATACCTAACTATTTGTTAAAAGATGACTTTAGGTTGTGATGTCACCCAACTACAGCAATGTTGCTGAAAAATAATCGATAAATTTTACCTAAAGAACACGGGAGCATGAAAGCCATCGTCTTTTAAGCGATGGATGAAAGGCGAGGAGTCGGATTTTAATCTGAAGTATTTTATTTTACCGAAAAGCAACGTTGCTTGATTAATGCAGACTGTAATGGGGCTGCAAATATCATCACAAAAGTAAGCAGAAAGCTAAGTTTAGACTTAAGCCGACTGTGTAGGGGCACTTTGACTTGTCCCCAAAGAAGATATCTTTGGTCAGCTAAGAAGAGACGGAGCAACACAGATTTATCCTGTTGCGTAGTATCTGCTTAGAATCCCCTATTCAGCCAGGGGAGTAGTCAAATCACTATCCAGACTTGAAATATATGTTATTGAATCCAACGATACTTTGGTTAGTGGCTGGGGCAATTCTTTGTTTTCTAGAGTTCCTTGTACCCACGGCCTTTGTGGAATTTATGATGGGACTAAGTGCTTTTTTAGTTGCTGGAGTGTCCCTGGTAATTCCTAATACCAGTATACAAATGGCCTTGTGGATGACTTTTTCTGTAGGTTCCATTTTTGCTTTCCATCGTCTACTACCAGACCATAAAGTACACACTATTGCTGATGCTGAGGAAGCAGAAACTTTGACAGAAATATTACCCGGTCGCCCTGGTCGAGTAATTTATGAAGGTAACTCTTGGCGGGCTAAATGCGATGATGAATATAGCACTATCGCTGCTCAAGAAAAAGTGATTGTCGTTAGACGAGAAGGTAATACTTTATTTGTTTTACCAGAAAACCTATTAAATTCTTCAATTTATCTCCCTAATCAAAATCAATTAAAATCATAGCAAACTAGGAGATTAAAAATGGAACATTTGTTTTGGCTAGTATTTTTAGCTTTAGGTGGTTCAACACTAGCTGGAAGTGTCAAAATTATTAATCAAGGTAATGAAGCTTTAGTAGAAACTTTAGGTAAATATAATGGCAGAAAACTTGATGCTGGATTGAAATTTGTTACTCCATTTGTTGATAGAATTTCTTATCGAGAAACAATCAGAGAAAAAGTATTAGATATTCCGCCTCAACCTTGTATTACTAGAGATAACGTAGCAATTAGTGTCGATGCAGTAGTTTATTGGCGGATTATGGATTTGGAGAAAGCTTACTATAAAGTGGAAAATCTCCAATCTGCAATGGTTAACCTAGTTCTAACTCAAATCCGTGCAGAAATGGGTAAATTAGAATTAGACCAAACCTTTACAGCTCGCACTGAAATTAATGAGGTATTATTACGGGAATTAGACATTTCTACAGACCCTTGGGGAGTAAAAGTAACCAGAGTAGAATTACGAGATATTAGCCCGTCCAAAGCAGTTCAAGATTCTATGGAATTGCAGATGAGTGCCGAACGGCAAAAACGGGCAGCAATTTTAAATTCTGAAGGAGAAAGAGATTCTGCTATTAACTCTGCAAGAGGTAAAGCTGAATCCCAAATTCTTGATGCTCAAGCTCGTCAAAAAGCTACTATATTAGAAGCCGAAGCCCAACAGAAAGCAATTGTGCTTAAGGCCCAAGCTGAACGTCAATCTCAAGTCTTGAAGGCCCAGGCAACTTCTGAAGCCCTGGAAATTATTACTAAAGTTCTCCAGGAAGACCCTAATGCTAAGGAGGCACTCCAATTTTTATTGGCTCAGAATTATATGGATATGGGTCTGAAGATTGGTAGTAGTGATAGTAGTAAAGTCATGTTTATGGACCCGCGTACTATTCCTGCAACTTTGGAAGGTATGCGTTCTATTGTCGCAAAGGATAATAATTCAGTTAATGGTTAGGTAAGCATTTAGCCGTCAGCAATCAGCAATCAGCTCCTCAAGGTGTATAATGGGATACTAAAAACCTTATGAAAGCCGCACCACTAATTTTTCCAATATAGTGGGGGACTTAAACCCTTGAATTTTTAGAACTCCTGCTAAATAAAGTTCAGAATTTTTTTTGATAACTTAGTTTTGATAACTTAGGTGGTATGGAGCTTAGGTAATTTCAACTGCTTCACTATCACCTGATTTAAGAAATATCTTCGGTAAAGGTACAGCGATCGCACATTCCAAAAAACTCCAAAGTATGGTAAAAAATCTTAAAATTGTGAGATTCCTGTAGTTTGTCCTCAAAATCATGGACAGGACATTCATTAATCAGTATGGAAGTCCCACATTTAACACAAGTCAGATGATGTTGGTCTTGCTGTAAGCAACTATAAACAGATTCACCATTGGCCAAAGTTCGGACAATAACTACTCCCTCTTGCTTCAGAGAATCTAAAGACCGATATACTGTTGCTAGTCCCAGAGGTTGCTTACATCTGCGTAGTTCTGAATAAATATCCTGAGCAGATAGCGATCGCTTCTGAGTTTTTAATAGTTTCAAAACACGCTCTTGAGAGCGGGTACGATTGGTTTTCATGGCCAATTTTGTTAACCTTAAATGGAACTTAACAGATAATATCTAAATAGTTAGTTGAAATCTAAAATTCTGTACTACCGTGACAAAAAAATATCAGGCACAAATATATGTTACTCTAAGACCATCTGTTTTAGACCCTGCTGGTACAGCTGTTCAGTCTGGTTTGGCACAGATGGGATATGAAAATGTTGAGCAAATTAGGATTGGTAAATATATCGAGTTAATACTTCAGGCAACAGATGAAGCCAAAGCGAGGGAGGAATTAGAACAAATATGTGATGGATTATTGGCAAATCCTGTGATTGAAAATTATCGCTTTGATTTGATGGCAACCAACAATTAAAATCAATTTAAAATCAGTAAAATGAAATTTGGCATTATTGTATTTCCTGGTTCTAATTGCGATCGCGATGTCGCCTGGGTAACTCAGGGATTATTAGGTCAACCAACTCGCATGGTTTGGCATCAAGAGGAAGATATTTCTGATGTGGATGTGGTAGTTGTTCCTGGAGGTTTCAGTTATGGGGACTATCTAAGATGTGGAGCGATCGCTCGTTTTTCTCCAGTGATGGGAGCAACTATTGCCCATGCTCAACAGGGTAAATTAGTATTAGGTATCTGTAATGGTTTCCAAATATTGACCGAAATGAGGTTGTTACCAGGAGCTTTGGTACGGAATCAAAATTTGAATTTTATCTGTGAGCAAATTCCTGTGAAAGTAGAAAATTCTGATACTGCTTGGACATCTGGTTATGCTGCAAAAGAAGTGATTCGTTTACCAATAGCTCATGGTGAGGGTCGTTATTATGCCGATCCAGAAACACTGGCACAGTTAGAAGATAATCATCAAATTTTATTTCGGTACTGCACAGAAAATGGTGAAGTTAGTCCAGGGGCTAATCTCAATGGCTCTTTTAATAATATTGCTGGTATCTGTAACCGTCAAGGTAATGTGTTAGGAATGATGCCACACCCTGAAAGAGCATCAGACCCGATGCTGGGGAATACTGATGGCATTAAGTTGTTTAAGGGATTATTGATGGCTGTAGTGGGAATCTAGGACTAACCTTTTAAGATAATAAATTATATTTTGGACCTAATTATAATTAGGGCTTGCTGGTTAAAAGTCAAAGCATTTACATATCAATACTTAAGCCTTTTAGTGGGGAAAAAAGTTATAGCTTTGAGCAGCTAATTGCTAAACATATAAATATTTTTAGCAGATAAAGGCGGAAAACTGAGGGACAATTTTTTCTCCCAATTCCGTTTGTCTGCTTATTCCTCCTGATTGCTGACTACTAAACCTCACCTCATCTATATAACCTTTTCAGCAAACCCTAATTATTGATTATTTGTATTCTAATTACATTTAACTTTTTGTAATTATTTTTATTCAGTAATTTACTATCTAATTATTCTTTGGCATTTGAAGATTTTGTGTATAAGTTTCTTGGTCAGTAATAATATAAACATTCTGAGCAAGAATACCTTCTTTTTCCATTAATCTCATTACACTCAAATGAAATTGAGTGGCAGCAGAAAAGTAAAGAGCAGGAGTTATATATGAAACATATTTAATCACCCGGGAATTACCTTCAATACCACGCAGCATTATAGCATAATTGGGATAAAAACCATCAAGAGTTTTAAATATTTCGCGAATACCTGCTACAATTCTTTCTAATTGATCTGCTGTAATGCCATCAATTTTTAATGTTCCTGTAAACCCCCACTCTTCAACTTCGGGGTCTTTATCTTGAGACCAGTTGTCTACAATACCTCCCACCATGCGAGAATTAGGCATTTTGACAATTGAACCCCATTCCCATACATACAATTTTGTTGTTCTTAAACCTATTTCTACTATCTGGATAAAACCACTTAATCCAGTAACTAAAACCCAGTCACCAGGTCTATATAATCTATCGGTATAGATAATTACAGCACAACACCAGTCATAGATAATGTCTTTAAATAACAGACCTAAAGCAACACCAGCGCCACCAAGCAAACCAATCAGAGCTCCCGCAGATGTTCCTAAAAATACTTCCGATCCTTTGATAAATATCACAACAATTGCTGCAGTCCGAAATAGCCTTGGTAAATAGGGAACAAGTAAATCATCAAGGTCTGTGTCAGTGTGCAGAGTTAGAAATTCTAGCACTTTACCTAACACGGGAGCTGCTTGGTAAATCACAAGTGCAATCAAAGCAACAATAGCTAAAGATAGAATATCAGTTAAAAATTTGTTTAACTCAGCAGTTAAGTGTGGAGCTAAAATTTTATCTATTATCCATACTCCACCCACGAAAACCAGCCACTTTAAGGGCTCTTTGATAATAGCAATTAATTGATCGTCTAAGTCAGATTCAGTATTGGCAGCCAGACCCTCGATCCATTTGATAATTATTCCAACAATAAGTCCCTGAAATATAAATGTTAACACCAGCACCCCAAATGCAACTAAGAGTTTTTCTGCTGGTAGACCAATAACATTTATTCCTTGAATGGTTTCCCAAAATGTTTGTAATGAATCCATTATTTATTCCTTAATCAAATTTGAGTTTAGAGATTATTTACTAAATAAAAATATCTTTGTTAGTATGTAAGCATTTCCTGCGGAATGCGGAGCTAATAGCTATTAGCAGTCAGCGGTCAGCTAATAGTCGAGCCAACGTACAGAAGTGATTAAAATTAGCTGATGATTTTTTTCTTGATATTTCACTTTTTAGAAATTAATTACTCCTGACAAATAGGATACGTTAATAACTCATAGCTGATGGCAGAATTCTTACCCTAGTATAGTAAACAAAAGCCTAATCAAATAATAAAATCTTCACTAAAATTTAATACTTAAAAATATAACTTTTTCAAAATAATAGTATTATTCTACGTTCTATATTCTGAGCAAACATATTTGTAATATTTGTTAACGTAATTTGATTTTGAGTTGTGTTATAATTAAATTTTTAGTTAACCTAATATTAGAGGTAAAGCACTGTCTCTAATTGTAGATTTAAAGATTAAAAAATTCCTGAAAATTAGACAAAATTAATAATTTATAGTATTTTTACCAATAGGAAATATCTCACATCCTGATTTAACAAAACTTTTCGTAATTTTGATTGTTATATAGCAATAGTTGCAATTATTGTTTTCTTAAAAATCATACTAAAAAATTATAATTATAGTATTCCACAGAGCTGCTAACTTGATACTTGTATAATGACTGAATTGTTTAATAACATCAGGTATTAAGGTTGAGGATGTATTTCAGCAATCCGTGCATAGATT
This sequence comes from Microcoleaceae cyanobacterium MO_207.B10, assembly GCA_030064835.1. GTDB lineage: Bacteria > Cyanobacteriota > Cyanobacteriia > Cyanobacteriales > Microcoleaceae > JASJEE01. The sequence goes on from JASJEE010000094.1 coordinate 15,828, forward strand.
GTGTTCAATCAAAAAGTAAATAAAAAAACTGAAACTCTCACCAGTTGACTGTTGCCTGTAGCCTAAAAAGCCGTAAGATTTTTGACACGAATATGCGGAGGATTGCGATATATTTCCAAAACTGTTTTTTCTTTTCCTTTTAGCTGATTGTTCTCAGCAAAAAACTTACTCCTGAGCATTGAGTATGTTAGTAATCAGTTATCAACTTTTGACTTTTTAGGACATTCTCAAAGATTAATTTTTTAATATTTCCAGGTTGATTTTATCGGCTTATTTATATAGTAAAAAAAATGAGAATCAACAAAAAAATCCAAAACAATTTAGTTGAAGAAAAAAATATTCAGAAAAATATCAAACATAAAATCTACAATTTTTTATATAAAACAGTAACCATTAATAATGCCAGCAGACCACAAATAATAGCATTTTACACCTCATTAATTCTTGGTGGAATTAGTTTAACATTTGCGATATTAGGGTCATTATTATATACACTAGAACAACAACAGAGATTTGCAGATGCAAGACAGCAAGCTAAACGAGAAATATCGAGAGTAACCCTAAAAATTGACCGCAAACTATATTTTGCTCAACGGTCAACTCTTGCTATAGCTAACGACTTAACTACTGGTAAATTAAGTGATGACCAATTATTAGAAAGGCTTAAATCAGAAATTGAAGCTAATACAGAACTGTTAGATATTGGTGTTGCCTATCAACCCTTTGCTTATAGACCAGATGTGAGGTTTTACGCGCCATTTTATGCCAGAATAGACAACGAAATAGAACTAATTGAATTTCAAAAAAACTATACTAGACCCAAGTATGCTTGGTATAGTAATACCCTAAATAAAGGACCAAATTGGGCAGAACCATATTTGTGGAGTGACACTTCTACAGTCACCGATCCAGTCGTCGGATTCTTTACTCCTTTTTATAACCCAGATACTAGAGATAAATCTGCAAAAGGTATCGTATATAGCGAATATTCATTGAGTACAATTCGAGAAATAATGCAGTCTTTAGACCTTGGTAGAACTGGATATGGATTTATTATTTCTCAAACTGGAACTTATCTTTATCATCCCAACGAAGAATATTTTAAATCCCAAGCAAATGTCTTTGATATTACATACGAGCAGCAAGATGAAAAGCTCAGAGAATTAGTTGTTCAAGCTCTTAAAGGTACACCAGTAGAAGCAAGTTTAACTGATGAGGTGACAGGTCAAAATTCTTGGTTATTTCTACGGACAACTAATAGAAATGGATGGGTAGTAGGAATAGTATTTATTCAAGATGAAATTTTACCAGATTCTGCCGTTACCAGACGTAAATTAATTGGTCTTAGTATTGCCTATCTGTGGTCTGCTGTTTTTCTCTCAATTTTATTATTTAGAGCTTATCAGGGAGGAGTAAAACGGATTGCGTTAGTATCCTTCATTATCACAATATTATTTGTGGCGAATATTGGTTTCGTTTGGAACTTAGTATTAAGAGCAAGAACTTATACAGCAACTCGAAACCTTTTGCTGAGTGATACAGGTGTAACACAATTATTAGCTCCGCAAATAGAATTAAGTCAAGAATTAAATCAGGAACCTCCTCTAATTGTTCCTACAGGAGTTTATATTCAATCATTTGATTTTACCAGTCCCAAAGATGCTTATGTCACAGGTTATATTTGGCAAGTATATGAAGATGGTGTACATGATGAATTATCTCGTGGTGTGATACTTCCTGACGCGATCGAAGATAGTGATTATGAGTTAAGAGAAGATTATCGACAAAAAAAAGATGGTATAGAAGTTATCGGTTGGTATTTTGCTTATACTCTCCGTATGAATTTTGATTTTAGCTATTATCCCTTTGATGATAAAGATATAAAAATTCGGATTTGGCATCAAGATTTTAATAATGGAGATTTAAACCGTCGGGTAATTCTTGCTCCTAGTTTAAATAGTTATAGTGTAATTAATCCACGAACTACACCGGGGGTAGAGCAAGATATTGTACTTGGAGAATGGTATCTTAGGGATAGTTTTTTCGAGTATGTATTTAAGACATACAATACTAATTTTGGGGTACTAGATACTGTACCAAAAACTAATTTTCCTGAACTTCAATTTACTGTCATTTTACAAAGGTCTTTCTTAGGTCTGTTTATTTCTAAACTAGGACCAATGATTGTAGTGTTGACCTTATTATTTGCAGTGCTATTGGTTTCTAATCAAGAACAAACTATGGAAGTTTTGGGAGCTTGTGCAGGTTTTGTATTTATTGTTATTCTCGATCAGGTTACAGTTAGACAACAAGTAATTACTAGAGGAGTTGTTTATTTAGAATATTTTTACTTTGTTGTTTATTTATATATTTTCTTGGTAGCTATTAACTTTATTCTCTGGAGTTTAAATCCTAATCTACCGAGTATTAAGTATAAAAATAATTTTCTATTTAAGGCGATGTATTGGCCGACTATGCTGAAAGTTTTGCTACTAATTACTATTTTTGTATTTATTTAATATAGCATTTCCCACCTTTTGTGAGGTACACCGCTTTCGATCCCCCCTAACCCCCGTTGAACAAAAAGCGCAGTATCCTCTGGCTTCCCCTCCTTCAAAAGCGAAGCATCCTTTGGCCTCCCCCATCCAACCAAAAGCGCAGCATCCTATGGCCTCCC
>JASJEE010000095.1 GCA_030064835.1 Microcoleaceae cyanobacterium MO_207.B10
TACTGTTATCCAAGTTCCTCCTAAACTAACTTCCACATATTCCCGATCAGCTACACAAAAAGCAATAGCTTCTCCCCCTTCTTTTTCCACTGCTACTTCCAGCATTGACATTTCAGGTAAATTTGCTGGTAGTAAAAACGCAGCAGAACTTGGTTCAACTACAATTTTTTCGCCCACTCGCATCGCCAACATTACTCGCAGTGCTACCAACTGCTCTGGAGATGTTGCCAAACGTTCTATATAAAAGCCAGATTCAGTGTAAGTCAACTTTAGCATTTCCGGTGGTCTCTCCTTTTTGAAAGTGAAGAGCTTCGGATGTTATGAGCGATTTAATCTACAACTCAAAACTCAAAACTCTTTGCAGTTATGTGAATTAGTTTTTGCAACAGTTTCTGGCCTGCTATTAAATGAAGTTCCATCCTTAAATTTTATAGACATAGTTGAGCTTTGGTTTCTCGCTAGAACCAAAACAAACTATGGGTAAATTTTTCAGTTATCCTCTAACAGAAAATAGAACCTCTAAACTTCGTCTTGTCGCTCGCGCCAGAACTGTTCAGCAAAAGCAATAGTCGGATGTATTGGTGTCTTAGGCTGATGTAGTAATTTCATCCCTGCTTCAGTGAGAGTACGACTACCTTTAAAAGCATTACACTTTTCGCAAGCTGTGACAATATTATCCCAACTATGTTTACCACCTTTTGACCGGGGAATCACGTGATCTAAGGTCAGACGTTTCGTTGTACCACAATATTGGCAACGATGATGGTCTCGTTTTAGCACCTCTCTGCGGTTAACTGGCGGAACTTTCCACACCCGCTCTTGGGATGCCATCGTTAGACGTATTTGTTCGGGGACGTACAGCACTAGGCTGGGAGAACGTACCGGCCAGCCACTACCATCTTCAAAATCTAGAGGTTCAGCTTTACCAGTAACCAACAGAGCGATCGCCCGCTTAATATTAATACGGGTCATTGGTAAGTAGTTCTTAGAAAATACCACTACAGATTGTTTTAATACTTGAGTCACGCTGGTCACTGCTTTACCTCCAATTTTAGATTTTAGATTTTTGATAGTGACTGGTTTCTAAATGGATTGTCCAAATTCAACAATTCTAAGTTTCAGTAGTTAAATGAAAATTTACAATTTCCTATATTTAAAACTAACAGCCCCTGCTTCTGTTTCTTCGGAAGCGGGGGCTAGAAAAAAGATCGTTATGCCTTTTCGTCTTACATCAGTACAGATATTTTCGGTCTGTACCCGCCGCTTCTCAGAAATTGTTGTGGCCTCGTATTGGGCCGTTCAATTCTAAAAAAGTTATTAATTTTTTTGAGTAGCCCAAATGTCCCTAAACCTCCATAATCGATGCCAAAATTGCTTCTATCACATAATGTTTTTTCTAAAATCAACCATGAGATAGTTACACAACCTTCAAATAGGTTGCTTTTTAAGTGATCGATAGCTCGGATAAATGAAAGTTTCACACGAAGGCTCTCAAAAACAGGGTTTCAAATCTGACCTTTTTTATACTACACTAATATTACAGAGATGTCTACCTAAATTAAGGAGAAAAAAATTATGTACACGGTTCCTAGAACTTCAACTACTGATATGGAAGTAACAAGCATCCGTTTAGAAAAGGATCTGAAAGATAGACTGAAGCAGTTGGCCAATAATAAAGGCTATCAAGCGCTGATTCGAGATATCCTGTGGAATTATGTCCAGCAAAAGTCTGGAGATTATCGATCTCAGTTTTCCCATTCGGATATTCGAGCTAGTCTACCTGCAACGGCCCAACAGGAGGAACGATGTGTACTCACTGGCAAAGTGATACAACCAAATGAAGAGATGTTTTTAGGATTAACTACTAATGGTGAGATGGTACCCCTCAGTATTGATAGTCTAGAAAGTTAACAAAAATTAACTATTGGTGATGGGTAATGGGCAATCAAGAAAAATCACAGATGACGACCCCAAATAAGTTCAGTTAATGCCACGCCCAACCTAAATTAATGTTGCCTATTTTCCCATCACCAACATCTAATATCAAATCTGGTGTGCGATTCGTTTGCCCTAAGTAAACTCCTTAGTTTACCTTCAGCCAGCACTGTGAAAGGGTAACTCTGATAATCATGGAGGTTAAATTCCTCCCCGCGCGGGTACCGCGTGACTCCATAGTCCCAGGATTCTGACAAAGCGCAATGTCAGTCACGAGCGTGCATGGCCTAAAAGCGGAGTAAGGGTAATGTTATCCCCACCCTCTCTCTGCCAGGGAAGTTGACAATGGTTATCGAGAGCGAGAATATTGTTGGTGCAACACTTGTGAAGAAATAAGCTAAAACATATAAGTGAAAATTTTAAGTGATTATTGTTAGGCATTTTTGCAGAAAGTCATAGTCAGGACTTACGCAGAACCACCGTATCTAGTAGGGGCGAATGGCATTCCCCCTCTACAAATGGTGTATGGTTTAATGTTTTGTGTAAGTCATGTTAATATAAATCCTGCACTTTCTTATAACAGAAAGTTAAATTTCATTAAATTAATTTAAAGCAAACAAAATGAAAAACATCAACAAAAAGTTAACTATCGCTACTGCGACGACTGGCGTATTAGCTGTTGGTATTGCTACTCTAGGTAATAATCAGGAAGCTGTTGCAGAGAAACCAGGTATGGAAAAACATACTGGTATTGTCAAAAAAGCCATGAATGATTGTGGTGCTTTTTCTCAAAAAGCCATGAATGATTGCGGAGCTTTTTCTCAAAAAGCCATGAATGATTGTGGTGCTAATAATCATAGATCTACAGGTATGACTAAGAAAGATTCATATCCTAACGAATGGATTTACGTTCCTGAAGGTACTTGCCAGAAGATTCTTGGTAGAACACTTGTTCAGAAATAGGCTAAAAAATATCACTTAAATTTTTAAGTGATGATTGTCAGGCATTCTTGAGTAAATTTACGGTTTGAGGTTAATATGGTCAAGACAAGGCAAATATTTTATAGTAAATATCTCTTTCTTGATTTCTCTCCTATCAAACCAGCTTAAAATTAAAGAATGCCACATTTTTATCAATCTCAAAATAGCTGATGAAAACAGAGTTAGAATCAAAACAACTAGAACTTGATATTAGTCCGAAATCGCAAATAAATCAAAATATTCCCTACATTAATTCACCCTCAATTAAAGGTTCAGGAATTGGTTTACGTTCCCTCCATTATCAATATATTCTTACTCAAAAACCGAAAGTAAATTGGTTTGAAGTTTTATCAGATAACTATTTGTGTGCAGGTGGTTTACCATTATTTCATTTAGAAAAAATTCGTCAAGATTATCCAGTTACTCTACATGGTGTCGGAATGTCTTTGGGTTCAACAGACCCCTTAAATTTAGATTATTTAACTAGATTAAAAAATTTAGCAGCAAAAGTTGAACCAGATTTAATTTCTGACCACTTATCTTGGATATCTGTTAATGGTCACTATCTTAATGATTTAATTCCTCTTGTTTATACAGAAGAGGTAATGGATTTTGTGGCATCCCGCATTTTGCAAGTACAAGAATTTTTAGGAAGGCAAATTTTGATTGAAAATCCCTCCCCATACTTAAGTTTTACAGATTCAACTATGTCAGAATGGGAGTTTATTGAGGGATTGCTCAAAAAAGCAGATTGTTATTTACTTTTGGATGTAAATAATCTTTATGTTAATGCTATAAATAATGGAATTGACCCTCTAATTTATCTGGATAGTATCCCGAAAACAAGAGTCAAAGAAATTCATTTAGCAGGTTACGAAGAAAAGGAAAATTATCTATTAGATACTCACGGTTATCCTGTGCATCCTCCAGTTTGGGAGTTATATAAAGAAGCATTAGTTAGGTTTGGCGCTGTACCAACTTTAATCGAATGGGATACTGATATTCCCAGTTTTGAAGTATTATTGGCAGAAGCAAATAAAGCTGAAAAATTATTAGAAAATATAAGGTAATGGAAGCGATCGCTCTACAAAATTTATTTCTACGAGCTGTATGGGAAAGAGACAGTATTAGCATCGAAGAATTAAGTAAACATATCAAAGCACCGCATAATTTAACACCTGCGGAAAGTTTGGCAATTTACCGAAATAATGTTGTTGGAAATTTAAGTGATACATTAGCCTCAATTTATCCTGTTTGCTGTCAATTGGTGGGTGAAAATTTTTTCAATGCAATGGCAATAAAGTTTATTAATCAGTTTCCTTGTCTATCACCAGATTTAGGAGATTATGGGGAAGAATTTCCAGATTTCCTTGCTAATTTTGAAGCTGTAAAACATTTACCATATCTGTCAGATGTGGCGCGTTTAGAATGGCATTGGCATCGAGTTTTTTGTGGTGAAGATACAAAGGGTTTAGATTTCCAAGCTTTGGGTGAAATTCCTCAATAAAAATGGGGAGAGTTGATTTTTTATTTACCAAAAAATAGTGTACTTTTAGAGTCTGTTTATCCTATCCATAGAATTTGGGAAATTAATCAACCTGACTATCAAGGTGATGAAATAGTAAGTTTAGATGAAGGTGGAGTAAAAATATTTATGTGGCGACAAAATTACGATATGCGGATTGATTTACCTAACGATGAGGAGTGGGAATTATTAACTGCTTTTCAAGGAAATTATCCATTTGAAATTATATGTGAAAAACTCGTTGATGTTGAGCCTGAAGTAGATGTTGGTTTGTTACTCCCATTATTTGTTCAACGAGGTTGGATTACTGATTTTTATATTGATAATATTAACTAATTCCTGAAAATCTGAAGTAGGTATTAATTGCCGAATCTACTGTAAATTATTAGTGATACGATGCTACGCGCTATATAATTTAGAGTAGATTGTGGGCAAACATATTTCTACTTCTTATTTTTTATGAATTTACCAATTATTTATCATCCTAATTATGTTGCACCAATGCCACCTGGTCATCGCTTTCCGATGGCAAAATTTAAACTACTTTATGAAATGTTATTGGCAGATGAAGTGACAAATAAATCCCATTTTTTTACTCCAAATTTCCCACCTTTAGAATGGATAGAATTAGTACATAATCGTGACTATATAGAAGGATATTGTAACGGTACTTTAGATCCAAAAGCACAAAGACGGATCGGTTTGCCCTGGAGTCAACCATTAGCAAATCGAACTTGTATTGCTGTGGGTGGTGCAATATTAACAGCAGAGCTAGCGCTCAAATATGGTTTAGCTTGCAATACTGCTGGTGGTACTCATCATGCGTTCCCCAGTTATGGATCTGGGTTTTGTATTTTTAACGATTTAGCGATCGCTGCTCGTGTGATTCAAAAATTAGGATTAGCTGAAAAAATCCTGATTGTAGATTTAGATGTGCATCAAGGTGATGGCACTGCCTGGATATTTCAAAATGATTCTAGTGTATTTACATTTTCCATGCACTGTGGTATTAATTTTCCCAGTAGAAAACAAATTAGCGATTTAGATGTACCTCTGCCAGAGGGAATGGATGACGATCGCTACTTACAAACTTTAGCGGAATATTTACCAGATTTGCTGTCAGAAGTCAAGCCAGATTTAGTTTTATACGATGCGGGAGTCGATCCCCATATCCATGATGCGTTGGGAAAGTTAGCTTTGACAGATACAGGAATATTTCGGCGAGAGATGCAAGTATTGAGTACCTGTGTAGGAGCAGGTTATCCGGTTGCTTGCGTTATTGGTGGCGGGTATACTAAGGATATGGATTCGTTAGTTTACACTCATTCATTATTGCATCGTGCTGCTAGAGATGTATTTCAGCAGTATCGACTTTGATAGGGAGATGGGGGGATGGGGAGATGGGGTGATGGGGTGATAGGGGGATAGGGTGATGGGGAGACCTTAATCCAAATCTGCTAAAAAATCATCTACACTTCCAAACTGAACTTTTCCTTTTTGATAATCCTGTCTCACCTCAGCAATTTCTTCTCCTAATTGTCTTCTGCGCTCTTGAGACAAACGTTTTTTGAGAATATCGAGTAAAATTTCTCGATCCTCTAAAGAAAATTTTTCTACTTTTTCTATTACTTCCTGAAAATCAGAAGTTTGATGATACTCGTTCATAATCTAAAGCAAATTTTTACTAAATTGTATAACCCTATGTGCAACTAAGAAGTCAGATAAACACTAATTAAGCCTTTGTTTGTAGTTGGGCTTTAGCCCAGACATATCAGGGGCTAAAGCCCAACTACGAGCCAGATTATATTTTACATCAATTATTTCCCCCTATTCCCTATTCCCTACTCCCTACTCCCTATTCTAAAAAATAATCAAGCAATGCCTGAGTTGTTTCCTCTGGCGCTTCCTCTGGCACAAAATGACCGCAAGGCAAAGCTTGACCGCGCACATCTACCGCCCTTTCTCGCCAGGTTTCCAACACATCATAACATTTTTCCATCACTCCTAACCCTCCCCACAATACCAATAACGGACATTGTATTTTACTGTCAATATCTGCTTCATCATGCTCCAAGTCAATAGAAGCAGCAGCACGGTAGTCTTCACAAGTGGCATGAATACTCGAGGGTTCACTAAAACAACGAACATATTCTGCTATGGCAGTCTCAGTGAAACCTGCTTGATTAGCACTCCACTGTTTTAGTTTACTCTGCAAATAAAAAGCAGGATCGGAACCGATGAGACGTTCGGGAATATTGTTAGGTTCGAGGAGAAAAAACCAGTGGGAGTAAGCAGTAGCTAGTTGTTGGTTGACAGTTTGAAAAATTTTTCTTGTGGGTACAATGTCTAACACTGCTGCTTTTTCCACACAGTCGGGGCGATCGAGTAAGAGACGATGGAGAACTCTACCGCCGCGATCGTGACCTGCTGCCAAGAATTTTGGGAAACCCAGAGCTGCCATTACTTCTACTTGATCTTGGGCGGTGACTCGTTTAGAATAGGTAATATGTTGAGGATCTGAGGGTGGTTTGTCGCTGTCACCGTAACCCCGCAAGTCTGTACAAATGACAGTGAAATGTTGGGCAAGGGTAGGAGCGACTTTGTGCCACATAATATGGGTTTGAGGATAGCCATGTAATAGTAGTAGTGGGGGGCCGTCTCCGCCTTTTGCTAAATTAATTGTGACATTGGAAGTAGTGATTTTGTGGTAGGTAAATTGTTCAAACATAAAAATTTAGTTTGGTGGATAGATAGTAATTTTTCTATATTAATAATAACTAGATTTACGCATGAGATACAAAAAAAAAAGGGACTTGAGATTGCTTCCCTGTCGGTCGCAATGACGAAAATACCTTATACTGCGTAACTCATAAATAAGTGAAAATTCAACTTATTTATAACGACTTAGTTTATACTATATTGTATCAGGACTTACGCATGAGATACAAAAAAAAAGGGACTTGAGATTGCTTCCCTGTCGGTCGCAATGACGAAAATACCTTATACTGCGTAACTCATAAATAAGTGAAAACTCAACTTATTTATAACGATTTAGTCTATACTAAAATTATATAATAGACCCACCATGCTGCACAAGAAACAATTGGTGATAGTCAAGATGAGTCTGAGGAAACTTAATTCTATTATCAGTTGTTAGTTTTGATGATTTTTTCCGGCTAATATTAAGTATGCTGTTATATATGTTGGGTTTCGTTCCTCAACCCAACCTACAAAAATATAAGTAATTTTAATCCAATAAAAATTATGTCTTTTTACATTTTTCAAGATTTAGACCAATTATTTGCTTTAGTTAATTACATTTTTCAATAATGTGAATTACAGGTAGATGCTCAAGCAATTGTTTAATTTTTTATTTACTGAATTTTATCAAAATCATGGAAGAGATATTTAACAATTTATTATCCCATAAAAACGTCAAAATTAACAAAATAATTTCACCTCCTAATTTTGTCAGTGAAGAGTTTATCCAAGAGGAAGATGAATGGGTAATTTTGCTGCAAGGTTCCGCTGTATTAGAAATCAATCAAACCACAACAAAATTAGTTAAAGATAACCATATTTTTATTCCGGCAAAAACTCCACATAAAATTATATCAACCGATGCAAATATAGAAACAATTTGGCTAGCAATTCATATTTATTAATAGTCTGTAGGATGGGCAAATAATAATTACTCTAGATTAATCATCAACCTTTTTATATTTGTCCACCTGAGCAGAAAGAGCGATCGCTACACAGAAAACAGAGGAGATAATTGTACAATGGATACCATAGAATCTTATCGCAATATTATTCAGTCGTTGTTAACAGCTTATGCTGCCATCCCCATTGCTAATGGAAAGATTGATTGTTACACGGTTTTTGATACCAAACAAGACCGTTATCAAGTAATGAATGTTGGATGGGATGGTTATCGGCGAGTCTATGGTTGTGTTTTACATTTGGATATTAAGAACGGAAAAATTTGGATTGAACAGAATATGACGGAAATGAGAATAGCTCAACAACTTGTGGATAGAGGTGTAGCAAAGGAAGATATTGTATTGGGATTTCAAGCTCCTGAAATGCGAGAATATACAGGTTACGGGATAGTGTGATACTAAATATTCAAAGTGTTATTATTTTTGGAGGTTTGGAGTTTGGGGAATATGAGAAGTATCATATCAAATCCGATAGTAAAAGCACGTTTTTCAAATTCCCCTACTCCCCCACTCCGCTAGTTAATCAACGGACTACCATGATGATGAATTAAATACCAATTTCCCCCCATCCGTTCAAAAATATTCGTTGCCATTGACTGAGCTTTTATTCTCCTCCCTCCATTCACTTGCATTAAATTTTCCACCAAAATAACATAACCAATATCCCCATTAATTTCCGTCGTAATCACATCAAGATCAATTTCAATATAATCAGTATTTTTAAATATTAAATCCCACGAATTACGAATTTTATCAAAACCACGAATCGCCTCACGGCCTGGATGGATACAAACGGTGTTAATACCCTTGGACAAAATGCCATCCAAAGCTACAATGTCCCGTTTCTCGAAAGCTCGATAAAATGCTTGATTTGCTGCTAAAAGTGCTTGGTTTTCCTCAGTCATTTCAATTATAAGTTATTAGTTATCAGTAGCTCCTGCCTTAAAAAAGTCAGGAGACTTTATTTATTATAAAACTTTGGACTTTAGATAGACAATAATTGTCATTATCAAGGTAAAATAAGTGTATAGCTGACGGCGGAATGCTGACAGCTAAATGCTGACTAAATTATTTCCCTAATAGACTATGGAAACAACAGAAAAAAAATCTTCTAACATATTTCAGAAAATGTTTAACATTACCATCATTTTATTGGTTGTCGTTGCCATTGTTGTCGGCATCAATATTGCTACTGCTGGTAAATTGACTTTATTTGCCGGCACCACACCTGATAATTTGGGTGTATATTCTGGACGACTTGCACCTTGCCCCAGTAGTCCAAATTGTGTTAGTAGTTACAGTCAGGATGCACAACACGGTATTGCTCCTCTGAGTTATGACTCTGAACCAGAAATAGCGATCGCTAACCTCAAACAAATAATTGAATCAATGCCTCGGACTAATATTGTTAAGGAAGAGGAAAATTATTTGTATGCTGAGTTTACCAGTAAAATTATGGGATATGTGGATGATGTGGAATTTTATGTAGATGCAGAAGCTAATGCTATTCAAGTACGTTCGGCTTCCCGTTTAGGAGAAGGTGATTTAGGTGTTAACCGGGAACGAGTTGAAACTATTAGGGAAAAATTGAAGGAACTCAAAACTAATACATAGCAAACGTTAAAATTTAGTAGTAGCGTATCTCGGTTAAAGTTGTGTTTCATTAATGGATAATTGATAATGGATAATTGATAATTACCTCTCCCTTTTAGGGAGAAGATTTATTTTTTTCCCCTATCCAAGGGGAGGTTTAAAAGGTGAATTATCTAATTATTTAATTGTTTAATTATTAATTATTTCGGTAAAAAAAACTAATCCCCCAACTCCCTTCCCTTCTCCACCCTTTCAAAGGGGGTAAGGGGATAGGTCTATTATGATTTATTTTTTAATAGACATCTCCAACAATAAAAAATCAAATCAATTATTGTACATAAATTATTACAGCGCTTTTCAAATTGATGAACTACATCTTTACAAGCAAAACCTTGTAGGGACGTTCCATGGAACGTCCCTACTGTGGTCTATTAATCATGAAAACCGCTGTAATTCTTTCTCCCTATTCCCTATTCCCTCTTTGTAATGACAAACAAAATTTTAGCACTTGATTTCGGTGGCACAAAATTAGCAGCAGCAGTCATCAATGCTGGCGAAAGAGACTGGCAAAATTACCAAAAAACTTTTTCACCACCTAATGCTTCTGCTCAAACAGATATTGAAATTATCCGAACCCTTTCCCACAACTTGCTCAAAGGAGAAAAACCTGCTGCTATCGGGGTGAGTTTTGGGGGTCCCGTTGATGCCACTACAGGTACAGTTCGTCTATCTCACCATGTCAAAGGTTGGGAAAATATTCCCCTACAGGAAATCTTAGCAACAGAATTTAACGCTCCCAGTGTAGTTGATAATGATGCTAATGTGGCAGCAGTGGGAGAACATCGTTTTGGTGCTGGTCAGGGTTATGATAATTTACTCTATATTACTGTGAGTACCGGGGTGGGTGGCGGTTGGATTCTTAATGGCAAACCTTGGCACGGTTCGCAAAGTATGGCAGGAGAAATAGGTCATGTCACTGTCGATCCAGTTGGTCCCCTTTGTCTTTGTGGGAAGCGGGGTTGTGTAGAAACGTTTGCATCAGGTCCTTATATTGCAAAACAGGTAAAGGAATGGTTGCAAGATCGACCAACAGAAGGACAAATTTTGCGGGGTTTAGTAAATAACGATATCGAAACGATAACTGCTCAAAAGGTTAGTGAGGCAGCTATTCAAGGTGATGAACTTGCTGTTAGGGCGATTTCGTTAGCTGGTTGGGGGTTAGGAGTAGGTATTGGTAATGTGGCTAATTTAGTGAATCCCGAACGGTTTGTTTTGGGTGGTGGAGTGACGAAGGCGGGTAAGTTATTATGGGAAACTGTGCAACGGGTAGCTAGAGAAACTGCTTTACCGGAGGTGAGTTTTGAAATTGTACCTGCTGCATTAGGTGATGAAGCTCCGTTGTGGGGAGCGGTGGCGTTAGCGGAGAATTTATTGTTGACAAAGAAATGAAAATTCTAGTTTAATTAATTTTGATAAGTGGTGGTTTTCCCATTCATTAAGTTATTATGATGTCCGGATAATGAGTTATCAAAAAGTTTTTGTTTGTAGTAAGGTTTGAGTAACTGAAATATCTATATAAAGGCTAGAGCAATTATACAAACTTTTTTATAACTTATATTATGTTCGGATAATGAGTTATCAAAAAGTTTTTGTTTGTAGTAGGGCTTCAACCCTAACTTTAGACAGGGCTGAAGTCCTACTACGAACTTTAATTATTTTAACTATTTAAACGAACATGATATTATTCAACCAGACATGATATTAGTATTTAATTAGAGTGACAAAATGATTGTTTATCAAGTTCGTTTGTTAAATCCAGAAACTGGTTTAGATAAAACTATTGAAGTACCAGAAGATGAGTATATATTAGATATTGCTGAAGATTATGGAATTCTTTTACCTTATGGATGTAGGCAAGGAAATTGTTCTGGTTGTTTGGGTAAATTAGTGAGTGGTGAAGTTGACCAAAGTGAGCAAAAGTTTTTGCGTTATGAGGAAAAAGAAGCTGGTTATATTCTTACTTGTGTAGCTATTCCTTTGTCTGATTGTATTGTATATACTCATCAAGAACAGGTTTTATATAAATCTTCTCTTTATAAGCATGATAAATAGATTTATTTACGAAAATTCTGTTTCTTATCAAGGTTATTTGATTATTCCTTATGTCTTAGCGATCGCTAACGATAATCCAATTTATTCATATAGGTTATTATCTGAGTTAGGACATAAGGGAAATTTTCATCTAGGGGAAAATCCTACAGGTTTTTATACTAATAGCATTGAGCAAATAATTAAAGTTGCTCAATCCCATTTGTATGAAAATTCGGATGTGGAATCTCATGGTGATTATTTTAAGTTGAGATATGTTTATAATGACGATCTAATTATTATTCATCAAGAGGCTGATAAGTTTTTTTACGACCACTATAAACCTGATAGTTTGACTAATGTTGCTGCTCCGAAAATTTTTCAGTCTGAATATGAATGTATTAATTGGGTAAAAGCTGGACTTGATAGAGCTAAAACAAAAGATTAATTGACGTTGCATAATCTAGAGATGAATTATAAATATTTACCATATTTTACGAATAGATAATTGATAATTAATCACTCCGGTTTAAAGGGTATCTATAAATAAAATATTAAGTCTTGATGTAGGCTGGGGAGAGTGAGGCGGAAATAATCTCACAAAATAAAATAATATTTTACCTAATTATTAATAATTAATAATTAAATAATTATGGTTTAAAGCATCCCCCTTTTAAGGGGAAAAAAGTGCTAGGATATTTCCTTATCTTCAATCCTCTCGGTTTTAACCAGAGGTAATTATCAATTATCCATTATCAATTATCCATTAATGAATGGCCGCCGTAACCCACCGAATACTAAATATTTCAAGTGTTTCTTTAGATTTATTTTACTGAAAAATAAAGGTATAAAGCCTCTCACTCGCCGTGGAGAAACAATGAATTGATTTTACTTTTATTCAATCCTATCCGTTTTAGGCAGAGGTAATTATCAATTATCCATTATTGAAAGATACTTTACTTAAAGTCTCTCTTAATGATTAATAATTATGTTTGCGTTCCCCAAAGCTTTCCTACGGAATCCTGCTCATTTCCTGACGGAATGCTCCGCAAATATGTCAGCGACAGCAAAAAAAAAATAATTCTCAATTGTTAAAGAGGTAATTATCCATGATTCATTTATTCATTATCTATTATCAATTCAATTAATGAATAAGTAGATGATCGTCAATAAATGCCATAAGTTTAGGTCAGGTTTTTAGGGATAAATTGGAACTCTCAAGGCTTTGAGATAAACTTGCCCCTACAATACTCCCTAAGCACAAAAATCATACTTATACTTCAGCTTTCATCCATGATATAAAAACAAATGGTTTGTATTACCAAATTTCTTGAATAATTGTTGAATATTTAGCTTTTTCTTAAGTTTAGTTAAACAATCAAAAAGTTGTTTATTAAATAAGATAAACACGATTGTAATAAAATGTAAATTAAGTTCTCCTATAAAACAGCAATATGCAAGAATTATAGAGAAAGTAAAATTGTAATTTAAGTGGAAAGAAACAGAGAAAAAAAATTAGGTAAATATCGGCTATTATCTAGAATAAAATACCAATAAAAGTAAGCTCAGGGAGATTGTATAGATGGAAACTGCCACAAAAGATACTAAAAGCAAAGATTCTCAACAAGCAAAAAAGGGTCATCCCAGTGGCGATAAACGCTTCAAACAATTAGATATGACAATGAAGCGGAATCAATATCGTCAAGATTCTTTGATTGAAGTATTGCATAAAGCCCAAGAAACATTTGGCTATTTGGAAGTAGATGTTTTGACTTATGTAGCACGGGGGTTAAAGTTACCATTAAGTAGAGTTTATGGAGTAGCAACTTTTTACCATCTTTTTTCACTGAAGCCTAATGGCGCTCATACTTGTGTGGTATGTATGGGTACTGCTTGTTATGTAAAAGGTGGTGGAGAAGTAGTTAAAGCATTAGAAAAAGAATTAGAAATTAAAGTAGGAGAAACAACGCCGGATAATCAAATTTCTCTGATGGCTGCCCGTTGTATAGGGGCTTGTGGAATTGCACCAGCAGTAGTATTTGATGGTACTGTTGCAGGTAAACAAACTCCTGAAATGGTGATGGAAAAAATTAAAGGTTGGCAGGATTGATAATTGATAATTGATAATGGATAATTGATAATTACCTCTCCCTAAAAAGGATTGGATTGAATAAAAGGAAAATCAATTCATTTTTTCTCCTTTAAAGAAGAGGCTTTAAACCTTAATTATTCGCTAAACAATTAATAATTAATAATTAACTGTTCTGTAATAGAAGGATTGCCTAAAAGGAAATTTTTTCTGCATAAATTTTGAGAGGCTTTATACCTTAATTTTTCAGTAAGGTAAGTTATCAGTTGTCAAAAATAAATAGATAAATTTAGAAAATTAGGGAAAGTTTTATCTGGTTTAAAGTTGATATTTTTTGATTGTATAAATTCTGATAAGTCAGAAAAAAATGCCGTTTTCATGCTAGAATCTTAAATATAGCAATCCTAAATAGGTTGTAAGATTTTATCCTAGCGGTTTGGTCTCCAAACCCTAGTCAACATAATGGGATTTGGAAACTAAACCCCTACAGTTTTTTTTCACATCTCATTCCTGATTGCTATAGATAAATTACCAGTAATTGTTCAGTAAATTTTTGGCTTGGGAACTAAAAGAAATAATCTCATCTAATAACTATTAAACTTTCTCTCGGCAGTGATAATTCAAAGTGGTATGGCACAACTAAAAGTTTGCCATAAGGGTAGATTAGTTTGAGGAAGCAAAACCTAATATCAGCAAAAACAAGCTGACTACCTATAAATTAATATAGGAGAACAAAATATGGACTATCAAGAATTGCTCGATATTGCCGAAACAGAAAAAAATCGGCAAAAAACTATTCGGGTTCACTGTTGCACATCTACAGGTTGTCAAGCTTCTAACTCTGTAGACGTGATGAAAAATATGAAGAATGCAGTCAAAACACTTGGTCTCGAAGATCGCATCCAAGTAGTAGGAGTCGGCTGCATGGGAGCTTGCGGACGTGGACCCCTAGTACAAGTAGACCCTGATGACACCCTTTACGAAGAAGTGGAACCTGAAAAGGCAGCTAGTATTATTGAAGCACTCAATGGCGGTACAACTGAAGTTATCAAAGGTGACTCCCAACATCCATTCTTTTCTCGTCAACTCCGCATCGTTAGGGAAAACACAGGAAAAATTGACCCCGAACGTATAGAAGAATATATAGCTGTCGGTGGATATCAATCTCTTTATCACGCGATACATGAAATGTCTCCTAGTGAAGTGGTGGACGAAATTACTCGCAGTGGGTTGCGCGGTAGGGGTGGTGGCGGTTTTCCCACTGGTTTAAAATGGGCAACAGTTGCCAAAATGCCTGAAGGTCAGAAATATATTATCTGCAACGGTGATGAAGGAGATCCCGGTGCATTTATGGATCGGAGTGTATTGGAAAGTGACCCCCATTTAGTATTAGAGGGAATGGCGATCGCTGCTTATGCTGTGGGAGCAAATCACGGTTTTATTTACGTTCGCGCCGAATATCCCCTCGCTATCCAACGGTTAAAAAAAGCTATTCAACAAGCTAAAAAATACGGACTCTTAGGCAGTCAAATATTTGAATGTCCTTTTGACTTTAAGATTGATATCCGCATCGGTGCAGGTGCATTCGTTTGTGGAGAAGAAACTGCTCTGATTCAATCAGTAGAAGGCAGACGTGGCAACCCAGTTCCTCGTCCTCCATATCCTGCTCAGTCTGGTATTTGGGGTTGCCCAACTCTAATTAATAACGTGGAAAGCTTTGCCAACATTGCTCCTATTATTAAGAAAGGTGCAGACTGGTACGCTAGTATTGGTACTGAAGATAGCAAAGGTACAAAAATATTTGCTCTCACAGGTAAAGTCCGCAATAATGGTTTAATTGAAGTGCCTATGGGAATTACCTTACGAGAAATAGTAGAAGAAATGGGCGGTGGTGTTCCTGGTGGAGAAGTGAAAGCAGTGCAAACAGGTGGGCCTTCTGGTGGTTGTATTCCTGCTTCCATGCTTGATACTCCTGTAGACTACAAATCTCTCAGTAGTGTGGGTTCCATGATGGGTTCTGGTGGCATGGTTGTCATGGATAAGGAAACGAGTATGGTCGAGGTAGCGCAGTTTTACATGGAATTTTGTCGTGGTGAAACTTGCGGAAAATGTGTTCCTTGTCGCACGGGTACTGTGCAATTGTATTCTTTGCTGACTAAGATACTGAACAAAAAGGCGACTGCTCTTGATTTGGAAAAATTAGAAGAGTTGTCATATTTGGTGAAAGATACTAGCTTATGTGGTTTGGGAATGACTGCACCTAATCCGGTTTTGAGTACGTTGCACTATTTTAAAGAAGAATATCTAGATTTGTTGCAGGAATCAGAATTTAGTAACGGTAAAGTTGTCAGTGCCGCCAAATAATAGATGAGGAGAAAAAAATATGTCAGTAATAACGTTAACTATTGATGGTAATCAAATTGCAGTTGAGGAGGGAACTACTGTTCTCGAAGCTGCAAAGGAAGCGGGGGTTAATATTCCCACTCTCTGTCATTTGGAGGGTATCACCGATATTGGAGCTTGTCGGTTGTGCATGGTAGAGATTTCTGGGATGAGAAAGTTATTACCTGCTTGCGTGACTCAGGTTGCCGAAGGAATGGAAATACAGACTCAGACTCCGAAGTTGCAAGAATATCGGCGGATGTTGGTGGAGTTGCTATTTTCTGAGGGTAATCATGTTTGTGCGGTTTGTGTTGCCAATGGAAACTGTGAACTGCAAAATGTGGCAATTGAAGTAGGGATGGATCATACTCGGTTTACTTATCGTTTTCCAGACCGAGGAATGGATCTATCTCACAAACAGTTTGGCATAGATCATAATCGTTGTATTTTGTGTACTCGCTGTGTGCGGGTTTGTGAAGAAATAGAAGGTGCCCATGTTTGGGATGTGGGTAGTCGTGGCGCTGCTTGTTTTATTGTTTCTGGTTTAGATCAATCTTGGGGAACAGTAGATGCTTGTACTTCCTGCGGTAAATGTGTGGATGCTTGTCCAACTGGGGCAATTTTCCGTAAGGGGACAACTGTAGCTGAGAAGGAACGCGATCGCTCGAAATTAGAATTTCTGGTTAATGCCAGAGAAAATAAACAGTGGACAAGGTGAATACAGTTATCAGTTATCAGTTATCAGTTATCAGTTAATAGTTATTGCTGTGAAACAGTTAACAGTTATCAGTTATTGGTTTAGCACTATTAACTACTGAAACTAAAAAAATTGGGTGGCATTGCATATTTGCGGGATGAATTATAGTTTTGGAAAAAGAGGAAGTCAAAGATTTTACTTACATTATCAGCAAAGATTCATCCCTTGATTCAGCAACGCCAAAAAAATTGGGTTATTTTCTACTCCCTATTCCCTACTCCCTAATTTAAGGTATTAATTATGTCAAATAAAATTAAATTTGCCACAGTTTGGTTAGCTGGATGTTCTGGTTGTCATATGTCGTTTCTCGACTTAGATGAATGGTTGTTTGAACTAGCAAGTCATGTCGAGGTTGTTTATAGTCCGGTTGGCAGTGATATTAAAGAATATCCAGAAAATGTTGATGTTTGTTTAGTGGAAGGAGGCATCGCTAATCAAGATAATTTAGAAATAATTCTTGACGTGAGGAAAAAGACTAAAACGTTAATTTCTTTTGGAGATTGTGCTGTTACTGCCAATGTGCCAGCTATGCGAAATATGTTAGGTGGTACAAGTCCTGTTTTAGAACGCAGTTATTTAGAATTGGCAGATGAAACTAAAAAATTACCATACGAACCGGGAATTGTACCAGAATTACTGGATAAAGTTCGACCTGTACATGAAATTGTACCTGTAGATATTTTTATGCCTGGATGTCCGCCTTCTGCTGATAGAATTCAGGCAACTTTGGAGCCTTTATTAAAGGGTGAAAAGCCAAAAATGGAAGGTCGAAAAATGATTAAGTTTGGGTAAAGAAAGAAGGAGTCAGGAGACAGGAGTAAGGAGACAGAATTAAGCTATCTTATTGTTGGTTGAAGCGGTAGCAAAACCCAACAGATACATATATCAGATTCCAAGTATATGAAGTACAGAGATTAACAATTAAATGTTTGTAGTGCGGGCATCTTGCCCGCGTGCGTGTACCTCCCCAAGGTGGAATTCGCTGTATTTTTGTTGGGTTTTCTCCTACGGAGACGCTCCACGAACGGTTTGGTTCATCAACCCAACCTACAGTATTAGTGAGTCAAACAAAGCTAATGAAAAGACACAAAATTTATCTAATTTTAGCTGTCATATCCTGTGGGGTTTTAATAATATTATCTCTATTAAATACTCCCCAGTCTTTAGCTACTCAACAGGCAAGA
>JASJEE010000096.1 GCA_030064835.1 Microcoleaceae cyanobacterium MO_207.B10
CTGTCAACCCGGAAATAGCTTGGGATATATCACCAAGGGTAGATTGAAATCGGAATACCATTTATCTGAAGGCTGGATTAAAAAGCTAGGGGAACCTGACTTAATTCAGGATAATCCGTATTATAAACGAGCTGCTGGAATGAAACTTTATAATTTGGGCAGAGTCCGTCAGTTTCTGAAAGATAATGCTGATGATTATGCAGCTTGGTTAGCCTTGCGTGAAAGATATGTGATTAATGCAAAGCCATTGATTGAAGCTGCTAAGGCAAGAAAACAACTTAAAGAACAGTTATCAGCAGCTCCATCATCAATGAAGAAAGGAAATCAGAAACAGCTCCGCCAAAATGTAATGTGCCTTGAATGCAGTGCATCAACTTTTTTAGAAGATGGGATATTTTGTGCTATTCATCCTATGAGCTTGCCTGATGGTGTTCCTGAGCAAAACTTCTGTCCTGATTTTCAATGCTGACAATAAAAAAACACTACTCATCCATAAGTGAGTAGTGCTTTCTCTCCTCGCTGCAGCAAAATTCCTTGCTCAATTTTCGGTTTCTTCGATAAGGTAACTACGACTGAAAGAATCGGGACTAGGGCACGACCCCAGTTCCCAGTCAACAAAAAGCTGTCGAGGGTTAGTGTCACGCAACCAACGAATCAAAGCCGCCATATCTCTAGCGTTGTAGATTCCCACGCATCCTGATGTACCTGGTGCGATTTGCCAGTTCCAGTCTACATGGATTTCTATAGCACTTCTTTCGGTTAGGTAAGGCCCTAAATAATTTAACGGGATTGTCACTGGACCTATACCACTCTGAAAAATTGCGCCCTCGTAATTATCTCTACCTCCGGCCCAGATAATATCATTAATATACCAGCAACCTTCCGGCAAAGGCTCCATGCTACCAGCGCGACTGTCAACTCCTTTTCTAAATCGTTGAGCTGAGGCAATCCCTGAACAGCACTCTATCTTACCTACAAGATTGTCGTTTTTAAAGTATTTTAATTCAAGAACATAGCAGCCGTACTTATCTTTGCTTCCAGTTTTTGTTAATTTTAGGTAATTCATGTTTACTCACCATTATTATCAGTTTGGGAGAGGTACGGAACCTCCAAGTTGACTGTGAGATTACTCATTTATATTCAAAATATCTGCCTCTAATATACTATTAATTTCCTCTTGACTGAATTGAGGGAATATATCGGGAAATACATCTGCAAACCTGACTCTACTCCCTTTGTTCAATACAATTGCTTGCTGTGTATCAAACAAAACCGAGAACGGAATTAACTCAGAGTTAATTAATCGTAGCAGCAGCTCATCAAATAAATGCTCGTTTGACTCAGGGTGTATGTAGATTAAATCTTCCCCTAATACCAAGTAAGTTTTACTATCTATTACTGTATAGTCACAATAGTATTGTGTAGCTGAGTTAGCAGTTTTAGGAGAGGTTAATTCCCACAGTTTTCTTGATATCTCTAAAGCGTTTTCTTCATTGAAGATTTTAAGGTAAATCATATTAATCAGTAGTTACATTCCAACCTTTTGCAATCAAATTATTTTTAGCCGTAATTCCAGTAGAAGTTGGTGGAGAATTGCTCTCTAAATTCAAATTACCATTTGCAGCTCCTGTATTATCAAACCCAGTCAAAAGTGCATCAATATTTGTTGATGTTAATAGATTATTTCTTACGTCAAAGTATACCAATGATTCTGGCGGTAAAAAATTAGATTCAACGTCATTCAACAAACAATTGTAACCCTCGTATTTTGTCAAACCAGGCATTGAAATAATTGTACCAGTGACTTGCGTTCTAAAAAATCTAAGCTCTCGCAATAAAGGCAGGTTGGTTAGTTCATTTATATTGCCTGAAATATTGGTATCATAGCAAATCAAAACTAACAGTTGAACGTTGTTATCTAAACTTGCTATATTGCCATAAATGTTTTCATAACAACTACTAATTCTAAAATCTGTTATATCAAAAAGAGAATTAATGTTATCAATAGAACCATAAATATAATCGTTTGATTGTAGCCACAATCTTTTTATCTTAAATTTATTTGCTAGTACAGATATATCACCACCAACCTTAGTAAAACTTATCTCTAAATCTTCTAAATCTAATGCTGAATTTAAAAAAGAAATGTCGCCAAAAAGATTATTAGCATTGTGTAGCCAAACATCTTTTAAATTATTTAAAGACAGCAATTTATTAACATTGCCTGTAGTCTTTTGCCCTCTGAAGTAAAAGTCTTCTAGGTTAGATAATTTCTCATTATTAGTAAGTTCTCCATACAGCTCATCGCCCCCCGACAAAACTCTCCAGTTTATATCTGTAATATATTCAGGATTAGTTGAACGGGCGACAAACCAATCATCAGCATTTACGGTGCGGTTATAAGTATTTCCTGTAATAAATCCTTGTGAATCTTCCCAAGTAATTCCAGCATCTGAAGACTCAGTTATTGTTAAAGTTTTATCCCCGGCGTTAACCCATTTTAATCTAAAAATATCTGTAGAATTTCCATCAATAAATCTGGCGACAATACCTTTGATATTCTCTACATCTTGGCTGTTATCTAGAATTACACAATCAAGCATGTTGCAGTTAATAGGAAGTTCTACCAACCCACTAATATCAGTTTCAATCTCATATAATTGAACGCCAGACCAGGTTGAAAATATTACATAATAATTAGTATTTCCTGTTAGTTCTACTTCCAAATAATCATCTACACGGTCGCAATACAAGTGCATTGGTGAATTGTTTGTCGTAATGATTGAACTATTTTTGACAATTAAAGGCTGCTTGGTTGAAAATATTTGTGAAGCGTGATGATTATTTCCTGATTGGTCGTACCAAGTTACTATATTACTATCTCCACTATTATTAAAAGTCAACAATTCAGCTTCATCTAAACCATCAATTAATAAGTTAATATCTTGCTCTGTATTATCTAGCTGTCTTCTGACCTTGCAACAACTTCCAACATAATTTGACTTGACTCGATAAAAACTATAAGCTGCTACAATTCCTGTCAACAAATCATAACTTTCAGGAAACAACAAAACTGAACCTGTGGCTGTTCCTAAGTAGATTTTTTGAATTACTTTTGGACCATAATATATCTTTTTAGCATTAGTAATTGTTGACATTTATTCAATAATATATAAGACGTTTTCCAGGGGTGTAATTGTGTCAAATACTGCCTGACTTAATACATAAATTGCTGCGACATTAGCAGAGGCGGTCAATTGGTTCGTTACAAAATAAATTGTTTCTGGATTGGGAGTGGGAATTGCTTTATATTCAACCTCAGAAATAATAACAATATTCGTAAGTGGAGAGGACCCTGTTATAGCGCCAGGGTTTGAAAACACAGGAGTTCCACCACTATAAACTGAATTAATTTGAGAGTTGACATGATTATTGATTTGTTCTGAAGACCAAAAATGTGTAGAAGATATAACCAAGTCATTCAGGGGGACGTTTGAAATATCAGAAAACCAGTCCACTCCTGTTTTACCTATCTTTCTTATCCGTTCTGGTATATCTGCTATATAGTCCCACATCCTTATAGACATAAATTAATACCCTCCCAAGAGAAAAGTGTTGTTGACTGAGTTAAAATCGGTAATCACGCACCCCTCTGTGCTTGTGGACGTATTCGCTGAGAAATGAATAAAGCGATCACTATTACTAGGAGTAATGGTAAAACTACCGCCAGTCGTGGGTAAACGTTTAACCCACCCTCTATCCTTTGCATACCCGATAAAATCTGGTATCACACTACTTATATTGGCTACACCAATATCGGCAGCGAGAGCAATAGCAAAATCAATGGCTAAGGATTGCAAATTAGTATCAATCAGAAATACGTCTATTGGCTCTATTTTTGTGCCGTCAAAGTCAGTAAAACTTGGGTCAACGTTTACGTTGAACGTGTAAGTATCACCAGGTTGAAATGATTTTAAATATCCAAATTTGTGTCCTGGTACTGTCTTTAGTGCTGTCTGGTCACAATCTACTGTATCCCTCAATATTTGTTCCCAAACACTAGATTGAGATATAAATGTGCTTAATGGAATATCCTCTCCTAATAATGTTCCTGTCCCCAGAAATAGTTTTACTTCTAATGGTATTGGCATTTCTTCATTTTCTCCTGTGTTTTCTTTCAATGGCGTCAGCAGTTCTCTGATAGTTTTCAACTCAGCAAAGATGTTCTGGTTCTCTAGTTTTAGTGAATTTATAGCAAAAATTATCCCAGAAAAGTCAATTGGTACAAATCCACTCATGTCATCACTATCTCCTTTTATATTAAACTTTTATTACAAAGATTTATAATAAAATCATTTATGCACTTCCCTTTAGATACTCGTCAGCAGTGTAAGTAATATGTTCACCACCACCCGTTACAACAATAGGCAACACTATCGCAATATCCACAGTAAAATCAGTTTCGTTCTGGTTAGTATTTTGGCTAAAACCTATAGACATCGCATCTAAGTTATCAGGGTTATTTACTGTAGATTTCTCAGCTTTGAAAACCCTACAGAGTAGGTTGACTAAGGTATCTAAAGCATTTACACCATTCCAAGGGTAAACGCTAGCGACAGTATAATTGGTATCAGAAAAAGGGTCGTCAACTACCTCTAACTTGCCAACACCATTAACATCAACCTCTACTCCAGTAAGGGTTATGGTGCAAGTCGGCTCGTTACCAGTCAAGGTTGCAGTAATGTCAACCAAACTCAACTGCTCATCTGTTGCTGCACCAGAATTAAAGCTTGTTTGAGCATCTAAGCAGTATTTAGCTAAGTTGAGAATAGCTGACTCCCAGGTAGTCACCAAGGAAATCACCGTAGGTAATTGCGTGGTATCTATAATTTGCATACATCAAATACCCCCGTTAGTAAGGAACAAATCTAATTTGCTGTCTTCTAGCCAAATCAATTATACCAGCTCTCTCCGTTAACCCATCCCTAAACACTTGATAAAATTCACTACTTCCCTCTGACAAAGACTCTTGCAACCAATCAGGGATTTTAGCTGCATCAGATAACACCTTGAAATCTTTTTGAATTTTAGCTGATAACGTCATTTCCTCTTGGTCGTTAGGTTTCGGAACCAACCCCCAGTCAGCCAACAAATCCCTTCCCATTAACAATGCAGCTTCAGAGGCTACATCTTTAGCTAAACTCCACAGTTGTGACCCGATACTACCCAAACTATCATAAATATCTTCCATCACCTGTTCTGACATAGTTAACGACAATATTCCTAACAACCTACGGTCTACCTCCATATAGACTTTCCCAACCTGATCGACAATCACCCTAGCAAGAGACCTGCCACCTAGTGATATTAAATCTGTAGCAATATTCTTAGCCAATTCCTGTAGTCGCTTGACGCTATATTTAAAGAACTTCTCAGTAGAACGGTTAAAGTCTACTTCCAAAGCCTTTTCAAAAAAATTAAACGACTTCTCTACCATTTCTTGGCGTGTAAACAACGTACTTACACCTGCCCCAATAGCGAACTTGCCTAAGCTAGTCGCTGCTATTTTAGCACCTGCTACCAAAGCTGCTTTACCCGCTGCAAGTCCCCCCAGTATAAACGCACCCGCTGCTGACAACTTTGCTATGACTGGAGTTTCCTCACTACTAGCCCAATCCTTAAAAAATCCCCAGTTACCCTTGGTTAGGCTATCCCATATTGCGCGAGCGCCGCCAATTATATTGCCAGGGGTTATCTGTTTTAAGTAGGAAATGTTGGCGACCAAAGCATCTATCAAACCACTACCTCCCGATGCCTTAGCATACTCCATATCTCCTTTGCCAGCAACAATTTTGCTCCATCTTTTTGAGCTATCTACACCATTAGTAGTCATTTTTTTTTTAATCCATTAATTTGTTTAATTTGACATCAGTCACAGGAATATCAATATCTGTTTTTGATATTTTTTCTATAGACACCTCTATCCCATACCTTTCCTCAATCTGCTTTTTCAAGGTCTTTTTGTTCGTAGTATTTCCCTGATTGAGTAAACCTAAACTTAACTCAGCTAGTATTTTTACCTTTTCCTCTTCTGCTGTAGCTTTGATAATTTCTTTCATTTCAGCAGGAGTCAAAGGTTTGTTAGTCTTCTTCCCACCAGCTTCGCTACTATTGGACTTGCTAGATGATTTTGATGATTTTTTGCCAGTCGATTTTTTAGCCATATGTTTTTTTATTTAATTTGTTTTTTTATTACAAAGCTTTATCGCAAAGACCTGCAACAACGCAGGTGGATACACGGCTCACCTCTCTCAAAATCAATTTTTCGACCTTCCTGTGAGTTTAAACCACAACGAAACAGTTCTGTCTTTCAAAACAAACCCCTTGACCCTAATAATACCAAATTTATTGGTTTCATCTTGAATCCTATCAATATCAGTACCATCATCATCTATAGCTTTTATCTTTTCTTCGTTACCTTGATTTTTTACAGGGTTAAACCCTTTCTCAATAAATTCTGTGGTATTGAATTCAGTCTTTATTTCTTCTGGTTGTCCAGTCTTTTCTACAGGGTCCTCTGAAGTAGTCTCTCTATAAGGAATTCCGATACCGTTAATAATCAACTGAATTAATCGTTTAATTAATACCAGTATCTTATGGAGAGCAGTGATAGCGTTAGAAATCTTAGTTACTGTCACTTGCACCCTGGTTATTTTTTGCAACATCCAATAAAAATCCTTAATAAAAGCCTCTAGTATGTCTTTGTTTTCTAGAGGCTCCGCAGGAATCTCCCCATCCGTTGCTTGGATGGTTGCTGATAGCTTTGGTAAGCCTTTGTAGTCAAGTATATTAATAACCCTAGAAATAATGCCTGATATAGTTGTTGGGTATTCATACTGTCCTTCGCTAGCAGGAAACCACAAGTCTTTCTCCATTTCAAGTCCGTCTGTTAGTGTCGGTAATGCGCTACTAAACCTGTATAAATGCTGTTGCATCTCTAGTTTGTACAGCTCTAGTTCACGAAGGTTGTTTATTTTTCTTTTTGGGTACTTATTCAAGTCTTTTTCCCAAGTACCATCTTTACGTCTTGGTTGATTGACATAATCAGGTATTTCAATCGGAAACCCTAATTGTTGGTCGGTAGGTTTATAAGATTCACTCCCCACATTATCTACTTTTGTATTGGGAACTGGCAGTCCTATCATTTCAGCCAGTTTGTCTAGTTTCTCACTACTAGTTTCTTGGTTACTAGATAACAAGAGTTGCAGTATTGCAAACTTTAATCCAACATGGTCATTGATTAAATTATCAGTAGCTTCAGTCGGGAAATTGGCAGTTAAATTTCTATCCTCATCCACTGTGATTTGTCCTGGGAAGTTTAAGCTTCCTAGCGCTAGAGTATTTAGTTGTAATAATGCGCGGTCATCTTCCGTGAAACAACATTTTTTGTTCATATTGATAGCTCTTTGAGTGCGTCTAAACCTCTTGCTTGACAAGCTTCTGACTTTATTTTGGTTCGATACAGGAGGTTTCTTGATTGAAGATGTACAGTGGACCCTTTCCTCCCCAGGCTCAGGAGCTGTGGAATAAACTATCCAAGGCCAAGGTGGATAAAGAATCCTTGCGTAAGCACCAGGTAAGGGTGATTCATTCCGAACTAGCCCATCTTCTCTCCAGCTAAGAGTTAGATTATCGAAATCAATTGTATTGCCAATGGTTCCCTTTTGCTCGAAGTGAATTTCTTTGCGATAAAATCCCCCTCCAGAATACGAAAAATAACCTTCATCTACTTTCTTTTCTAACCAGTCTCTATATAAACCAGAATTAGACGAGATCCAATCAATTACAGTTGCTGTCACTGTATACCCATCGAAACTAGCACTTTCTCCAGTGGAAGTAGGGAAGCTAAACCAATACAGATCATTCCAAGAGCCTGTGACTTTAATAACAGGACACCAAAATCCGGTGCTAGGTATATCGGGAATTTCGTAATCAAAGGATTCTGTTTTTTTGTCTACATCATCCAAGCGTTTCTCGGAAGTATCTTCTTTCTCATCACACCCTGGTATTTCCTGAATCTCAGTATGAGTATAGATGCCACCTGCATAAAAATCTTTCACATAGGTACATCCCACCTTCTCAACTTTCATTTCATATAAACCGTTGAGATACTCTACTTTTCCACCACCTTTAGCATCATACTCAACTCCCATAACTCCCACCCCTACCCCTACAGTACCACCATTTTCAGTAGATACCTTTAATCCAACTCCAGCGATATCAATACCCACCCCTATCCTTTTATTAGTAAGAGCTATCTCATTGCCTTTCCAACCAACAGAAAGACCCCACTCCTTGTCTATCTCATCATCTTTGTCAATTTTTGCTTCATAGATAATATCTGAGTCAAGGTCTAAATAATCATATTTCTTGTTATTTTTGCGCCTACTCCTAAAATCTTTAGCTAAATTTCGTGATATTTTACGCGATAATGGTGATGACATATAGATAATAATATTTATGGGATTAGAAAGAATAAGTGAGGAAATTAGTAATTATTTCTTAATTAGGTGTTTATCAAGTGCGACAATAACTGCATTTGACTTCACATCAGAGTCTATCAGACTAATAAATCTTTTAGGTGGAACTAACCATAATTTTAACTATAAACTAAATTTCTTGAGTTGTGGTTATTATATCCCTAGTCTAGCTGAAAAGCCATTTCAACAGTACAAACTAACAGATACAGAGAGAGATAGATTGAATCAGGATATTGAATACAGCAGACAATACAATGAGTTAACGACTGATGAATCAGGAAACCCTTACGCTGTAAAAATGACGATTGTATTAGAGCAAAATGGTGTTAGTCAGGAAATATCAAGCAATTTGCTTTACAATTCTTTAACGCGATTACATTTACCATTAGAGCAGTATTTCGGCAGCCCTGTTATGTCTAATAATACTATATTAAAGGTGAGTTGTAGCGCTTTTGATTCTCAGTTGGATAAAATTGTTTTATCTGGTTCTTACCAAGGAAGTGTTAACTATACTTTTGATTCAGGAACTCAATCTTATAGTCATGTATTTCCATAGGTTTGATAAAACTGTTTAATTACTATTGCAGTGATGCAAAAAAATACAAAAATAAGATAATAATATGGCAGCAAAAAACGGAGGAAACAGAAAACCTAGCAGTAGTTGGGGTAATAAGATTTTAGAGGAGTTAGTACAAGCCAGAGGCATTGATGTAGATATCAAAAAGGACTCTAATATCGCTGAAATACTTCGATTAGACAGGAATCAATTACACAAAATAGTGTTTGATAATAAACACGAAATACAAATACTATGCCCTCCTGAAAAGATATCAGAGAATATTAATGCAGCAATAATGCAGTATCAAATTACTGGATATTACTCAGGTAACTATGATTTTGAGGAATGGTTTGAAGATTTTAGTTATGAATTTGCAAAGGCTCTACCCTCTACGAAACAAATACCATTAGAGCAGCAAACGCCTTGGGGAAAAGATGTCAAGAACAGACCTAAAAAACTGAACTTATTGACTTTAGCTGAAGTGGTTAAATTAGGGTATCAAAAGATTAGATTCTGGAGAGATAGAGAGGTTGAAACAGATTCTAAGATTCTAAAGGGGACCTATTTTGAGCTTAGGCAACAGTTGTTAAATGAGATGAAGACTGTATCGGTCGCGGGTGGTGGTTTTAGCCCTAGTTACAGTTCTATCAGTTTCAAAGGGATGCCTACTGTCTTATTTAACTTCCTAGAAAAAGCCGAAGATGTAGAGCCTGGCTACACTAAGATTCAATCTAGAGTAACGATAAGACTGGCAGGTAAGACAGACGATACTGAAACTTATCCTCACTTAGAGAAGCTAACAAATTCTGAAGTTGTAAATTTAGCGAACAGAATTAAACAAAACTTTCTTTTGCCAGAACCCTACAAAATACACAGAGGGAAAGAGACAGTAAGCTGCAAGGACAAACCAGCCGGGATAGATGGGTATATTTTTACATTTAACCAATCTGATGGGAGAGAGCTTTTTACCAAGCTATATGAGCTGATAGAGAAGCCTGTAAACCTAAAAAGAATTTTTTACGGAGCAAACGCAGCACCCTCAGAAGCCTATCCCACAGTCCCGGAAGAAACCGAAGTATTAGGCACAAATGTTCAAAGACAAAGGAGGAGACCTGTAGGATATGTTCATTTTACTAGTGCGCAGTTATTTCTGAGCCTGGTCCGCAAACCTATTATGCTTTGTGATAACAAAGGGAATACTTATAAGGGAGTCATGGTAGACGTTTGAAACACGCTATTATCCTTGTAGCAAACTTGATCAAGTATGCAATTGTTAATACAACGCTAATAAGACTATTGTTGCTACTATGAAAGGGTTAAACAAGTTTATTGGTTTAGATAAATGCCCACTATTGCAGAAATGAGTTTCTTTACCTTTAGTGGTACGACAGTAAGTGGAGGTACGGGCTCTACTTACGGGATGACGCTTAGTAATAAATACACTGCCATTGCAGAAGACTTAGGGTTGACCAAAGCAGCGTCGGAAGCTGAGGCTAAAGCTTTCAAGGTTAAGCCACGAGATGCAATAAGACAGGGTGTCTTGATCAGCTTGAGACTTAATTATCGGAAGACAGGAGGTAAGAGGGGGTCAGCTAACGTTTACTGTCATGTTGACAAAGTAGCTAATGCAATACAAAGCGCCCCAGGGAAGGACTGGGGTGGCGCAACAATCACTAGCCTCAGAGACCAGATTCGGATGGATTACCGTTAGAAAAGCAGAACTTTATTTCTATAAATCATGGCTAGAACTCAAATATGTTATGTCGAGTATGCTCCTACAGGCACTCCTACCAAGTGCTACTTTAAGGCGAGCGCTATGCTCTATACGGATGAAAACAAGACGGATACAGGAATTACCCCGGTATCTGATACGGTCGCTGGTAATGTTCCACTTTATGATACCGCAGAACTGATGCGGGTTGGCTATCTGGAAAGAGTCAATGTCCAATACAAAACAGGAGAGGGAGAGACAGCTAAACGTGGAACTCATCGCTTGTTTTGCGACCCATCAAAGAAGCAGTCGTTCATGTCTAAATGTAAAGGAGAAAATCCCGGCACTATCGGTGGAAAACCCATAACAGGAGCAACTGCTGCCATTATGAATCAAGTTGTCAAATATTAATGTACACTGACAATTTTGGAACTTGGCAGCAAATATGCAACAACTACTTTCCTACTACTCAGTGGCAAGTGTTTCCAACTGCTGTCGATAATAGTTCGCTTTTTCGGTTAACATTTTTTACTGACTGGGTTCGATGGAAAATTAAATACTCAGCTTATAAATCTTATGGATTGATTCGGTTTGTCTACGATGATGGCAACGTAACTGCAAATACAAAGATTTATCTCAGAGAGGAACCTTTCCTGATGTCGTTGCCATCATTCCCAGAGATAAATGTGACAAGGAAACTAGCTTTAGCTAGGCGTTTCTGGAGACAAGCTGACTGGATAGAGAATCATCCTGATATGGATTTAAAATGGGCTGTAACAATTGATAGTTTAGTAGGATAAATATGATAACAACTGACAACATTATTGCTGCCATCAGCAACACCGACTTAAAAACTTGGTTTACTAATGCGGTAACTACTACAGCACTCCCGTCGAGTGAAGGGGCGGTGTTCTTAGAAGAAATAATTTCTGCTTATAGAGATGCTCAAACAACTTATAACGAAGGAGTTGCTACAGGCGACCCTATTGTAAATACGGTAGCAGCGCCTAATATTCAGACGGCTGCTGTTACGGAAGATGATGGCAGTCTTAGTAAAACTGAGGCATGGACTATTACTTTAAAGAAGATTTATAGTCCTGATTCTTACTTAAATATCACCGGAATTCAACCTTAACAAAGGTAAAAGAAAGAGGGTATATCCTCTCCATTTAAATACAAATAGTTACTTATTTTCTCTGTCAAATAGAGTCTCGCAAATACTAAGAAAATCAATTATTTAGCATTACCAAAAATGAACTACTTACTAACAATAAATCAGTATTTATCATTTCTTGCTTGCTTAATAACCTTTACTTTGAGCTTGATTCTGCTGACAGAGAGAAAGAAGCAATCTTATCATCCCATAGGTTTATTGCTAATATGTTTAGCAAGCTCGCAACTATTAAATCTAGGGCTAACAGAGGAAGTTACAGCTAAATATGAACTAATTAAGTTTTCTCAATATAGCGAAATTGTAAAAGCAGGGCTGCATGGAAGTTCTATAATATGGGCATCGCTGATTTTTATTAGGGAACTGAGAATCCGATTAATTTATATCAATACCAAGAGATGAGTGCAGTCTTTAAAAATGAATATTTGCAGTTAATATCGTTAATTATTGGTACGCTTGGAACTGTCGCAACTGCTAGTCTACCTTTGATAATTTCACAGACAAGTAGTCAGATGAAAAGGTATAAAGCAAAAGCAGAGAAGTTGAAAGATGCAGAGGGGGTTTTGGGTGAATATATCAAGACAGCAGAAAGTCTTATAACTTTATGTCAAAGTGTTAGAGAAAGTTCTGAGATTTTCAATCCTGAGACTGACAGGGCTAAAATTATTAGTTATTATCAACACACTATTTATCAGATTGAGGAAAGGTTGATTGATATATCTGAGGACGGTCGTTTTAATAATAGGTTTTTAAGGGATAATAAAGAGAAGAGATAGGAAAAATAATAAACATTAAAAACCATGGGCGAAGCAAAACGTCGAAAACAATTAGACCCTAATTATGGAAAAATATCAGACATAAAAATCACAGAGTTTTCCTCTTTCAATATTTTTGATACAGAAACTCAATTAATACTATCAGTCGTAATGGGTCTGTCAGAAATAAGAGTTCAATAGAGGAAATCTGTACCTTTTATCCAGAGTTTTTCTGCATATTCAATGGGAGAGTGGTAAGCAGAAATGAAAAGTTCATTGGCAGTGGCTTTATCAAGACAAATGATGAAGGTTTTTCCTATCGAGCATTAGTTTTGGGGTCGGAAAAATTGAAGAAAATTTTTCCAAGAGATTCGCTACCTTATTGTGCCGAGCAAGTTTGTTTACACTGGCAAAAAACAGTTAGTAAAAATAATACTTTATACGACATTATTTTGAATAACATTGAGTCTGTGTCGGTGGAGGATGTGGCATCTTATGTAAATATGCAAAGAATCTTTACATCAGAAAAAACTTCATTATAAACTTCCTCCTGATGCCGAAAAGCCTCAAACTTCCACCATAAGATGCTGCATATAACGAAGTATGGAAACTTAAAAAATATGACTTTAAAAAGAATAATTAGCTCAGAGTACAAAACAACCATCATTAAAAGAAACTCGCCAACTCATGGAGTTTGACTCAGAACTGGCGAGTTTTTCTTAGATTATTTCGATTTTACTACCTAATAAATATCAAGAGACTGCTAAAATTCTTAGCAGAATCAATTAATTAATTAGAAGCCTATTCTGGTTAAAATTTCACCAACCACAGCACTAATAATTGAAAAGATAATAAAGCCCCAAATGAAGGCATTGATGCCGTTCACTGTTTTTTCTATTTTTTGGGTTCGAGTTTCGATGACCTTTAGTTTAAGCAAAACTTCTTCTTCAAAAGTTAACGGGATTTCTGGTTCTTTCTTTTTCTTTTTGTTCCACATTTGATTAAGATTGAATTAATTAGACTTGCAAAATCATCATAATTTGATTTGGTAACAAGAAACTCGCCAACCATGAAGTTTAATTCAGGACTGGCGAGTTTTTCTTAGATTATTTCATCTTTACTACCTAACAAATATCATGAAACTGCTAAAATTCTTGATTGATAATCTTGTTAGCTGTAATTCTCATTGCTAAGGAATTTGGGTCAAAAAGATGTTTGATGAAACCATTTTCATCTAATTCGCCAGTCGAGCTATCCAACAGTTTCTTAATATGCTCATCAACAATGTCGTATACGACAGTTTGTAGTTTTGGAGTTATTTTTATTGTTGGGGTATGATTTGCAATAACTTTTGTATTATGAGGACGATATTGACTAGGGTTGAGGCAGGAAATGGCTATCACAGACAAGTGTTCTCTGTCTAGGTTAAAGAGATAAGAAGTAAAGAATTCGGGCTTAAAACGTATCCGATTATAGAAGTTTTCTAAGGTTAATTCTTTTAATTTGACCATTTCTTTCCCCTCAAAACAAAGAGGTATATCTTCATGCTGAAGGATGGTAAATATTTCCTCTTGCCAACATATCAAAGGTGACGCTTCTATTGTTTCTAATACTTGAATTTCAGTCATGTTTACTCCTTGGTTTTAGAGAGGCGGTTTCCTTCCTATTGTTTATTTTGTCTTAAAGAAATGAAGATTTTCCTTTTCTCCCTCACCTGTCAAGCTTCCTGAATAGAGACAGATAAATCTTTCATCAAACCAGCCATCACTAATCATTTCTTCTAAATCTAAGTATTCAATTACAAAATCTAGTTGGAGTTGTAAAAATTTAGTTAAAACGCCCTCTCTTTCAAAATACTCTAGTAAGCATTCTTCCTTAGAATCAAATTTACCAAAATAGCTTGATTTAAAATTATCAGTAAATTTGGAAAAAGATTCCTCGGTCTCTAGCAAGTGAAGATAGAATAAGCATAAAGGTTCTGTTAAGTGGCTACCAACTTCTCTGATATAGCTTGCTAACTTAAATACCTTGTGGATAGATAATTCTAGTTCATCAAAAGGAAGGTCGGAAAATCCTACAGATTCTTTAATGTACCAATACTTTGAAAAGTGCGAATTTATTTCCTCTTTTAAGTTCTTAAAATCATCCCCAATTTCAAACCATTTTTCAAAGCTATTTTCTCCAGAATCATCTAAATGAAATTCTATCAATATAGACAATCCTTGTTCTATTTTTTCTTGCTCAATTTCAATCATGTTTGCTCCTTTTTCTCTCGTCAATATTCTGGGAAGCTACGAATGTAGTTGAAGACAGAAATAGTGGGCAAGTTGATGCAATAATTGCAGCTATAATTAATAACATTCAACTCGCCCGATATTACTACCTAATAAATATCAAGAAACTACTAAAATTCTTGACAAGTATTCGTTTTGCTCGTTTTCTGTCGTCAAAAGGAGCAATCAAAGCCTCAATCTCAGCACTTTCTGAATAGAAAGTTATCTGATAGGAGTAATCTGTGGTCTCAAAAGTATATGTATCACCTTCTGATTCCAGACTTCCAAGTTGATATGGTAATAGTTGAATTACTGTCTTGATTTTAGTCGCTAATTCTTCAAATAGTCGGCGATCGAGATTAGCGGACTCTGGTTGCAAAGATTCTATCTCCTCGCGACTCGCGTCGTGGAGACTTTTTACTGATATCATTTAATTAATCTTCCTTAGTTGTTGTTGAACTTAGGTGGACTAGGGGCATTTTGAGAGCTGGATACTCTCTGATGTCCCGACCTTTTTTTTTTTTTGGCCATACAGACTGCCACCGTCTGTACATTTCCATATTGGCAGTGGTCAAGATTATTGTCAAGGTCATTAGTAAGAGCTACTACTCCTACCACCAGTCATACAATTAGACAAAATTAAATAATTAAAAGCCCGAAAGCCTTGGTAATGATGGTTTTCGGGCTTTTGCTGTGTTTAGACCAACGGAAATGATGGGTTTGACGGGTGCATGACGGCTGGAAACCCTACCCATGATGGATTTGACGGGTATGATGGGTTTTCCTATATAAATAAAAATAAAAAAAAAAATCAAGAAGAAAAAAAAACAGTTGAAAAATCTTTATAAGATGCTCAACTACCCGTCACATCCATCAGATTCATCATAGACAAGGGTTTCAGCGTTTAGAGGTCCGTCAAACTCATCATTCTCGTTGCAGGACATCAAGTTAAAATCAGCATTGATAGGGTAGAAGCTAAGTAGGAGCGATTGGTTATACTTTTTGTCCTTCCCAGCCATTTATACTTGCTGGGGTAGAAGCTAAGTAAGGGCGATCGCTTATACTCTTGTCTTGAAGGGGGCGGGGTAGTAAGTTGTGGCCCTCTTTCAATCTGCCCTTCATGCCGTCAAACATGACATAATCGAAATTGATATGCTCCGAGCCGTTCGGGAGATTGTTAAAATCCTCAAAACCTTTCCGGATGATGGGGGTGGTGGGACTTGAACCCACACGACTGTTAAGGTCAACGGATTTTAAGTCCGTAGCGTCTACCATTCCGCCACACCCCCGTTTTTAGTTGAGATGAATGAGCTAGTACAAAAAGCTCATTCATTTATTTAATCACAATATTCAAAATTTTTGCAAGTGTTTTTCATAAAAAAATCTTGAAGATTGTGGGTTAGCTGGTTAATTTTTTTGTTAAGCCCCTATAATTGGGTAATTCTTGGCAAGGGATTGACAGAAGCTGTAGCTTAAGCTAAAAGAATTACTGGCCCAGAGAAAATATGCAATAATTTTGAGATTTGCTGGAAAAAAAACTTTTAAGCCCATAATATAATATTGCAATTTCTATATTTTGTTTATGAATTTAGAGCTAGATGGGAATCTGATAATCCTAATTATTTATGCTGCCCTAGCAGGAGCCTATCTCCTAGTAATGCCAGCTATAGTCTATGCTTATCTCAATACCCGTTGGTATGTTGCTAGTTCCATTGAGCGGGTCTTCATGTACTTCTTGATGTTCTTATTCTTCCCTGGTATGTTGGTTTTGTCCCCATTTTTAAATTTTCGCCCTAGACGGCGACAGATTGAAGGTTAATGCGACGAATTGATGCCATTGGAATAAGTATTGGTATTTTTGCTGCTGGTGGTATCCTCTATTTAGTATTACAAGTAGTAGGAATAAATAGTACCAATGCTGGTATTTGGACACAAGCAATTTTGGTTGGTGGCTTAGTTGTCTGGCTACTGACCTATTTATTGAGGGTTACGAATAGCGATATGACTTATAACCAACAGTTGAAGGATTATGAAGAGGCAGTGCTGCAAAAGCGTTTGGAAGAAATGACCCCAGAAGAGTTAGCTAAATTGCAGGCTGAAGTTGAACAGGAAAAGCTAGATAAGAGAGAAAAGCAGGAATAACAGGATTTACGCATAACCAAATATCATGATAGGGGTTAACGACAATTAACCCCTACAAAAGATGTATAGTTTTATTGTCCCTACTGGGTAGTTATAATCAATTATTGAAAATTAAAAATGATTTCAGTTTCTCAGTGTTTTGAATCTCTACGCAATTTGGAAAACGGTGGCCAGTGTGCTTTGATTCCCTTCATTACAGCAGGCGACCCGGATTTAGAAACTACGGCAAAGGCTTTAGAGGTATTAGATAGTAGTGGGGCCGATATGATTGAGTTGGGTGTGCCTTATTCTGACCCTTTGGCTGATGGCCCGGTAATTCAGGCTGCTGCTACTCGTTCTTTGGGCCGGGGTACTACTTTGGAGTCGGTGTTGGAAGTGGTACAGACGGTGAGTCCGAAGTTGCGATCGCCAATAATTCTATTTACTTATTACAATCCGATTTTGTACCGAGGGGTCGAGAGCTTCCTAAAAAAAATTTATGATGTGGGAGCTAGAGGTTTGGTTGTGCCAGACTTGCCGTTGGAGGAGGCGGATATTTTGTTGAAACCTGCTCAGGATATTGGGATCGACTTGACTTTATTGGTTGCTCCCACTAGCCCAAAAGAAAGGATAGAGGCGATCGCTCGTCAGTCTCAAGGGTTTATTTATCTAGTTAGTGTAACTGGGGTGACGGGAATGCGTACTCAAGTACAGATGGGAGTACAAGATTTGTTGGCACAAATGCGGGAGGTTACTGATAAACCTATTGGTGTAGGTTTTGGTATTTCTCAACCGGAACACGCTTTGCAGGTTAAAAATTGGGGGAGTGATGCGGTTATTGTTGGTAGTGCGGTGGTGAAGCGGTTAGCTGAGGGAACTCCAGATGAGGGGTTAGAGGAGATCAGGCAGTTTTGTCGGAGTTTGAAGACAGCTATTAGTTGAGAGTTATCTTCTTGTTAGATATAATTCCAGCAGTTTCCGCAGTTATGTTGGTGAATGTGTAATGCTTGAGGTCGGGATTGGCAAAGTCTTAAATTTTAAGTAGTACAATAGTCAGGAAATGGAATACTTAAGCATTTTTAGAGAT
>JASJEE010000097.1 GCA_030064835.1 Microcoleaceae cyanobacterium MO_207.B10
GTCAACTTACATACAAATGTGAATGGTATGGTAGTGAATTAGTCATAGCTCCTAGATTTTATCCAAGTTCTCAAATATGTTCTCCCTATCGGGCATCAACAGAAAATGCCGTTGAATGTGAGACGATACGAATGTGGAGCTTGTGGTTTTACTGCTCAGAGAGATTTTAATGCTGCAGTCAACGAACGAAAACTATATATATCAGTAGCTTGAGTTCCAAGCGATGTTAAGCCTGTGGAGAGAAGAAGGTTGCAGACAATAGTCGGTGATTCTCAAGGAAACAGGAAGCTAGCTCCAAAGTTCATGCGTTCGCGCGTGGGTAAGTTTGGGTAAGTTTAGTAGAACGGAGACTATCGATCTAATTTTATCAAAATGTTGGTTGAAGACCCGCGCTCTCTATACCCCCTAACCCCCCGAGTGAAAGGGGGGAGGGGAGCGTTGGGATGAAAACCAATCAATGTGGCGGCTTTACATATAGTATCTTAGAATGTAAATGTTGAAAATTAAACAGTAGATGGTTGAAAAAGCGTACAGATTTGTCAGTAGTAATTAATCTCCAAAAAGTGAAATATCAAGAAAAAAATCATCAGCTAATTTTAATCAGTTCTGTACGTTGGCTCGGCTATTAGCAGTCAGCGGTCAGCTAATAGCTGTTAGCTCCGCATTCCGCAGGAAATGCTTACCTTGAATTAGATAGCCAATAAATATCATATCTATCTCAATATTGACTTTTTCAGGTTTAATTTAACCCTGGGATATTCAAGTTTTATTAAAACTTTGCTCTCAAGAACATCCCGATAAGTTTGCTGAAAATTACAACAAAATCAACAGAATGAGTAAAAAATTTCCCAAGAGGAACAAAGGTGCAACAGGAGATAATTTTTTCTGGTTTTGACCAGGATAAATATTTTCACTATTAGACAAACTATCGACAATTAAAGTAATACCATCATTACCAACTACATATACAACTTCTCCTGGATTAATTGCCACCTCTTGAAGACATTTCGCATTCCATACACTGCCACGATAGCGAATCCTACCAACTTGATTAGGTAAAATTGTCTCATCAACAATTGCTTCTCTAGAGATACTTAATAGATATGGATTATTTGTGTTGGCGGTTTTGAATGCAGCATTTAACATTGTAAATCTCCTAAATATATAAGTTGGTGATGACTATTAATTGTAGAAAAATGTGATTAGTAATTAATTTATTTATGTCTGATGACTAACAATAAATTATAGAATTAACTCAGATAATCTTAACAATTGGTTAGTTTCAGACTCAAGTGAAGGTAAAAATTAACGTTAGCTCCAGTTACTCAGCTATAACATCTAAAACTTCTATAAATGTTTTAACTGTTTTGGTAAGAATTTTTCCTACATTTGAGGTTTCGGTACTGCCAATACTAAATCGGGAAGTTTTGATAAATTTCTAAAAATTATGGCTAGATAGACATTTTAACTTCAATAATTTTTGATTACTGCAACTGTAGAAATTTTGAAAGTAGAGTAGGAAACAGTTTTTTTAGATATACCCCAACAATTTCTTGACGAGCAATATACAACTCCTGTTTTTCTTGCTCAATAGCTTTAACTATACGACTAGCACAGATATTAACAGGAATTCCCGACTTTTGTGTCTCATCCATTTTCTGATACTTTGACCCATCTCCGGTGAGAGCATTAACAGAAACTTCAGTTTGGATATAACCAGGACAAATCAAAGTTACTTTAATATTGTCTTTTGCTACTTCTGTTCTTAAAGAGTCAAAATAACCATGCAAAGCGTGTTTAGATGCGGCATAACAGGAGCGCAGTGGTGTACCAAATTTTCCCACTAAACTACTAATAACAACTAAATGACCAGATTTTCTGTGCAGCATTTCTGGTAATATTAACTGAGTTAAATTCACTGCTCCAAAAAAGTTAACTTCAAATATTTTACGGTTGGCTGCCATTGTCGTTTCCACAGCTAAGGAACGTTGACTAATTCCTGCGTTATTAACTAAAATATCCACTTTTCCAAAACATTTTAGTGCTGCTTGTGTTGCTGTTTCTAAACTGTCTACTTGAGATAAATCAATCGGAACTATTTTAATATTTTCTGGATTATTTCCTTGGCAGTTTTGTTTAACTCGTTCTAGTTTATTGGTGCGACGCGCTGATAGAATTACTTTGCCATCTTTGGCTAATATCTGGTGTGCTAAGGCTTCTCCAATCCCAGAAGAAGCTCCTGTGATCCAGATTACTTTTTTTTGAATTTTGGTCATGGTTTGCTTAATCTTGATAATTAGATATCTCCGATAATTGATAATTAATCTGAAACCCTTGTCAAATAGTTCTTAAATTATAATTTTTGGAGATATCTATTGAATTATCAACTCATAACATAAAAATTAGTAACAATTAGTGCCAGTAATACAATTGGCTGTGATAGTAGTTTTAAAAAATATTGCTACTCAGAAGTAGTGACAATTCATTAATTGTCCCTAACCAATATTATGTTTGGTATAACAGTTATGATTACAGCAGTTTTTATTATAAAATCTATAAACAAGCAATCTAGCAATATTTTATAAAAATGGTATTAGATATAGTATCAGCACTAAATTTGTAAAATATAGCAATATGATTTAAGTTGTTAGATATTGGACACTTTTAGGGAATAGGGAAAGGGGAACAGCGGTGCGACCCTGCGTCGTTTTAAGGCGTTAGGGAACGCGCACCAAGAGAGGGAAAAGAAAAGCAGCAAAAAATGTATAAAAATAAATATGATAACTGCTAGATTCTAAATTTTTAAGCAACATCTCAATTCTCACATCTGATTCCTCATTGCTATATATAGCAATCCTATTTTTTTGGTGGCAAAAATCTTACTGCTTTTTAGGAAACAGGAAACAGGTGGGAGTTTCAACTTTTTTATTTATATCATGTTCGGATAATCACTTATAATAAAGTTTTTGTTTGTAGAATACCTCTCAGCCCTAACTATAGATAGGGCTGAGAGGTATTCTACGAGCTTTAATTATAGTAACTATTTAACCGAACATGATATTACTTTTTAATTACCCGCAACCTATGTGCGGATTGCTATAACAAGCAAAAAGTAGTAAATAAATAATCATAAAAAAAGGAAAAACCATCAAGATAGATAACTAATAATATTGGAGGAGTGATGTTTATGAATAATTTGTAGCTTTTCTGGTAAAACTATTTTTTTTAGAGAATGTTTGTCAAATAAATATTAAGATAACGAATATTTACTGACATCTAAACGTGGTTATAGTTCAAATGATTAAAATCCGGTAGATAGAGAGATTTGAGGTAAATATATTCCTAGATTTTTAAGTGAATAGGGCTTGCTTAATAAATATCAAAAACTTATAGGGTAAATATTTGAGGCATTACTTGTGCGAACAAAGTGTCAGTTTTTTGCTACTGGTAGCTCAAAAAGTCAGATTTTTTAGTAGACAAAAGGAGAAATTGTGAGGGATAATTATTCCGATTATATTTCCGAAATCTACCATTCATCATACTGAATATTGACTACTATAAATAGCAAAAATACTTTTTCAGCAAACCCTAAATAGTTGTCTTGATTTATTCCTCCCTATTTCCTGTCCCCTCTACCCTCTTTCCTGTTCCTTATCTCATTTTTGTATTTCTTTTACCAACAATATCTTAAGTTTTTATAATCAGCTAAAAGTAAAATTAATCAATAATTAAACCAGTGAATATCTCCAAAATATCAGGTAAATAACCAAAATAATTAATTCTTCAACCCAGAAAAAAAATCAGATTTCATTTAAACTAAATATTAATTTGATAATACAATCATCTGATGTTAAACAAAATCCTATCTCAGAAAAACTTAAATGTGCAAATAGAGCTACTCATAACAATAGGTTTGTTATTAGCAGGACTACTTATATACTCAATAAATATCGGAACATTACCTTTGCGAGACTGGGATGAAGGAATAGTCGCCCAGGTTGCCAGAGAAATAAACAGAGAAAATTGGAATTGGCTTTACCCAACTATTAACGATACTCCCTATCTAAATAAACCTCCCCTCATACATTGGTTAATCAGCTTATCTTACAGTATCGGTGGAGTAAGTGAACTAACCGCCCGTTTACCACCCGCCTTATTAACAGCATTTTCTGTACCTTTAGTTTATGGTATTGGTAGAGAATTATTTCGCCCACGCACTCCTGCCATTTTCACAGCCTTAGTTTACTTAACTTTTCTCCCTCTAGTGCGACATGGACGTTTGGCAATGTTAGATGGGGCGGTGGTTTGTTTTTTTGTATTGATGATTTGGTGTGTATTGCGATCGCGCCGTCATATTGGTTATGCTCTAGCTATTGGTATTAGCTTTGGGCTACTTTCTCTGACTAAAGGAATTATTTTAGGATTACTTTTAGGAGCGATCGCTTTTTTCTTCCTCTGGTGGGATACTCCTCGACTATTACTTTCTAAATATTTTTGGAGTGGTATCTTTCTGGGTATGTTTCCAGTTTTTCTGTGGTATGCAGCTCAATTTTTCTACTATGGGTGGGAATTTTTTGATGCTAACTTTTTCCACCAATCTCTCAAACGTATCTGGGAACCTGTAGGTAGTCACGAAGGACCGATATGGTATTATTTATTGGAAATTATTGAGTATAGTTGGCCGTGGCAGCTTTTCTGGTTGCCTGGATTATATTTAAGTTGGAAAAATCGCAATCTTAGTTGGGGAAAGTTAGTTTTGGTATGGAGTGGAGTTTATTTATTAGCTATTTCTCTAATGAATACTAAACTCCCCTGGTATGTATTGCCTATTTATCCAGCTTTTGCTTTAGCAGTGGGTAGTTATTTGGCAGAAATCTGGCATCAGTTTCCGGTAGATTTGGGATACTTTCGCTTTCCGACTTATAAATATCTCCAGACTCAGGGTCATAGTGCAAAACATCCTTTGGGTATCCCCACTGTTTATCATCGTTTGGTAGTTGTTTTGTTTGCACTACTAGCTTTAATCGGTTGGGTCGCTTCTGTTTATTTTGCTGGCGTTTTTAATCTTGGTAGGGCAAATCTGGCACAACCTAATTTGGAGTTACAGTTAATTTCTGTTGCTGTGGCTTTGACTATGACAATGACAACTATATTATTATCTCAGCAAGACCGACAGTTTTTGTTGATTTTG
Source organism: Microcoleaceae cyanobacterium MO_207.B10 (assembly GCA_030064835.1). Classification (GTDB taxonomy): domain Bacteria; phylum Cyanobacteriota; class Cyanobacteriia; order Cyanobacteriales; family Microcoleaceae; genus JASJEE01. Next base: position 5,192 of record JASJEE010000097.1, read on the forward strand.
GTTTGGGGAACCTATTTGTCATTACTTTTGTTTGTAAGTTCCCCTCATTGGGTTTGGGAACTGAAAGAAGATTATCCCGTAAAACCAGTGGGGGAGATGATTCAGAAATATACGCCTCCTGGTCAAATAGTTTATTCTTTTGATACTAGAGACCGCCCTTCTTTAAATTTTTATAGCGATCGCCTGATTAAGCGTGTTGGGCCACATAAAATTCAACAGCAATGGCAAAATAATTCTCAAATATATTTATTAGTTGAAGCATCAACCTTAAATAATTTTGGTTTAGAAAATCTTCAGGTTTTGAATACTGCTCAAGGATGGGCGCTGGTTACTAACTCAAAAAATTCAAACTCAAAAGTATAAATCTACTGCTTGATAAAACTGATATAAAACGTCAGATAGCGTGAGATTTTAACGTTTACTTCCTGCTGCCACCGGAACTGTCGGCAGCACTCCGTCCACAACCATCAACGGTCAAGCCGACCGCATCTCTCAAATTAACACTGGCATTCAAATCTCTATAGATAGAGATTCCACACTCAGGACAATCAAAAGTCTTGAATCAAAAGTTCCTACTTGAGCGAAAGTCATTTTACCGAAAAATTCTAGTCTAAACCCTCGTAAACTAAAATTCAAAAACTTTTTTACAAGAATTTGAGGTTAATTAGGGTTTGCTGAATAAAGCTACAAGTTACGATAGCCAAGGTTTCAGAGCTTTTTATCTTGAATTTATCTCCTAGTTATGGGCTGCTTATTGGCCTCAAAATCCGAAAATTTTCTGCTGAAATTCCAGAAAATTTCTTCACATAAAATGGCCGAAACCGTCGCCTGTTCCCCCATCTCCGCGTCATCGCGTCACCGCTTCCCGGTGTCTTACCCCCACCGACCAATTTTTTCGGCAGACCCTATTTAGAGAGGTCTATTAATTTTTCAACTTATCCGATCCTTGTACCCACTCCAACACTCCATCAAACAAACTTAACTTTAAATTAAATGGACTTAGAGCAGCGATCGCTCCCCCAAAAAATATTGCACCACTAAGAAGCGCAATTATTGGTAAATATTGGCTACTCAAATCTCGACGTAACCTCGCCAATGGCCTACTTTGTCGTCGTAACATTTGTCCAATATTTAGTTGTTGGAGACATAAGGGGTCTCTCACATAATGACCGCTCCAGCTAATTACCAGATGAGAATGACAATATGGGCAGGTAAATAGCCCATTAAACATTTCTACTGGTTCTGCGGCAGTGGAGCGATTGCAAATTGGGCAGGTCACATAATTACTTTTGGATGTGGGAGCGTTCATATTTGTCTAAAAAAAAATCAACGAAAAGTATTACCAGTTGCCACTAATTGTTAACCTTTTGGCTTAGGTTTTTCGATCTGCAATATTAAAAATTTGCCTCTTATCTATAGTGTAGCTTTACTTTCTACTAGATTACTGTTAGCTATTCACGAAAATTATCAATTTTCCATTGTTGTAGATAGCCTAATTCTTTACCATAGGTGAGATTGTATTGCAAGGGAGTAACGGTAATATATTTTTCCCGAATTGCTTGGACATCTGTTGGTAGTTTTTCTACTGAGGGTTGAAGATGAATTTCTTCTACATCTTCTTGTAGTTCTCCAGCTAACCAATAGTAGGTTTTGCCTCGCGGATCGACTCGTTTTTCAAATATATCTATGTAGCGACGAATTCCCTGACGAGTAATTTTTACCCCTGCTATTTCTGCTTCCTTGACGGCTGGAACGTTTACATTTAGTAACATTAAATGTGATAAAGGTCGATTTGCAAATTTATTTACTAAATTTTGGGCAAACTTAACAGCAGTTTCAAATTCTCGCGAAGTATAACTAGCCAGACTAAAAGCAATACTAGGAATATTTTCTACCAATCCTTCCATTGCTGCAGAAACAGTACCAGAATATAAAATATCTGTTCCTAGATTCGGGCCATGATTTATTCCTGCTATTACTAAGTCTGGTTTGGTTTCTAGTAGGGCAAATAAGGCCAGTTTTACACAGTCAGCAGGAGTACCTGAACAAGTCCAAGCTGTCACAGCATCATCGAAAATTGAGTTGACAATTTCAGCACGAATAGGTTGATGTAATGTTAGACCATGACCTGTAGCAGAACGTTCTCTGTCAGGACAAACTACAGTAACTTCATGGCCTACTGCTGCTAAACCATTAGCTAGGCTTTGGATACCTTCAGCAAAAATTCCATCGTCATTACTAATTAATATTTTCATTTATCGCATTCTTTTTGAGAAATGGTATTTAGGTGGCGCTGTGGTAGGTAGTAAGAAAGAACAACATTTCCAATGATAAAATTAGACAGCCAATTATGATAATTAGAACAAAACCTGCCCTAAAAAAATTATTGTTGATTTTATTAAAAAAATATGCAGATAAGTGATATAGAAAACCAATTAACAGAACTACGCGAAACAGCAATACAGGCGATCGCCACAACAGAAAGCCTGGAAAAACTAGAAGAGTTAAGAATTAACTATCTAGGTAAAAAAGGTCAAGTGTCCAAAATTCTGGGTGTAATGGGTAAACTTAGTCCAGAAGAACGACCAAAAGTAGGAGCGATCGCCAACGAAGTCAAACAAATTCTCCAAACTAACTTGGACGAAAAACGTACAAGTCTACAAGCTGAAGAAATTAAAGCCCAACTCCAAGCCGAGACTATAGATGTTACCATGCCTGGAGTATATCGCCCCCAAGGAAAAATCCATCCATTAAATGGTCTAATAGACCGCGCCCTTGACATTTTTGTCGGTTTAGGGTATACAGTGGCTACCGGACCTGAAATGGAAACGGACTACTACAACTTTGAGGCTTTGAACACCCCACCAGACCATCCTGCTAGAGATATGCAGGATACATTTTATCTCCCGGATGGTAATTTGATGCGCACTCATACCTCGTCAGTACAAATTCGGTACATGGAAAACCATGAACCTCCCATCCGGGTTGTCGCTCCTGGTCGAGTATATCGGCGGGATACTGTAGATGCAACTCACGCAGCAGTTTTTCATCAACTAGAACTTTTGGCAGTCGATGAGGGATTAAGATTTTCTGACCTTAAGGGAACAATTAAAGAATTTCTCCGACAAATGTTTGGAGATTTACCTATTCGTTTTCGTGCCAGTTATTTCCCATTTACTGAACCTTCAGCAGAAGTAGATTTACAGTGGAATGGTAAATGGTTGGAAGTATTAGGTTGTGGGATGGTAGACCCCAATGTTTTGAAAGCAGTGGGTTATGACCCGGAGAAATATACAGGTTTTGCTGCGGGTTTTGGCGTGGAGAGGTTTGCCATGGTGTTACATCAAATTGATGATATTCGGCGAGTTTATGCAAGTGACTTGCGCTTTTTGCAGCAGTTTTAATGTAAGCTTCAGCGGTCAGCGGTCAGCGGTCAGCTTTAAGTAACTCAGATTAAACGAATGCTTACCTGTTTTCTTGATGCAAAGCAAATAGGGTTTGCAACTGTTGGCTCAAATCTGGCATTATCTATAAAAATCTGAGATTATCTGTTTATGCTACTTGGATTCAAAACTGAACTACACCCCACAAACCAGCAAAAAACCTTACTAGCGAAACACGCTGGTGTAGCTTGCTAACGCAAAGCTTTCCTGCGGAATGCTACGCAAACGCTAACGTCACGCCAATCGCTTATTCATGGATCTTTTGGGTCTACCTGGCCAATCGCCTTTATACTGAAGCGCTGATGGCTAAATGCTGGAGCGCTAAAAATTCGAGGGTTTAAGTCCCCCACAAGAGCTTGAAAAAATTAGTGGTGCGCCTTTTATGGGGGGAAATAATCCCCCATTATACACCAAGAATAAGCTGACTGCTGATAGCTGTTTGCGAAGCATTCCGTCAGGAAGTGCTGACTGCTACTTCAATTCCCTAACTTGAATGAATAGGAATTAATACTAAGTTCTCTTAAATACTTAGTAAATAATTTTTAGAGCTGATTTATAAAGTAAATATTAAGACGCTGAGTTCCTAGCTATACTTGGGTTTGGGGAGTTATCGTCTAGTATGTCCCTAATTCCTGAAAGCTAGGTGATGTAAGACTTTTGGCTAAGTTTACAAATCAGCTCTTAGGAATGGGGATAGGATATCTGAATTGTGTTTCTCTCCTACTATGAATCAGGGTAATTTGATTGATAATAGACACCTGTAAATTTGACATTAAGTTAGTATTTGTTATTTTTAGGCTTCCTTTTTTATGTTTTTTTGCTCATAAACTACACAAGTTTTTTGGAATTTTTACTTGATAGATATGCGTCAACCTTTGGCATTAACATTAATGGTGATTATTGCTGTCGTTTTTCCGAAACAAAGTTCTATTACTACATCTATTAAAACAACTCAAATAGCTCAAGAAACTGCTAATTTGTGTCGTCAAGTTAGTGATAAACAAGGTTTAACTGTTCAGAAAAGACCTACTCCTAATTCTCCTACTGTTGGTACTATAGATGCTAATCAACAGGTAAGATTAATTGAGGGTTATCGTGATATTCGGGGACCTGCTGGTCGTACTTGGGTAGAAATTTCTTTCCCTATTTCTGGGTTTGTATCTAGAGGTTTTCCTGGGAATGAAACTAATTTAATTGAATGTGCTGAAGTTGCTGAAGAGGGTTTAGGAGAAACTTCGAGTCAAACAGAAAATCCAGCAGAAATTTCTGCTCCAGAAGAAACATCAACAGAAATTTCTAGTCAAAATTATTCTGTTGATAATTTACCGAAAGAAGCATCTTCTACTTCTGAATCTTTATCACAAACAGATGAAAGTTTATGTCGTGAAATTGATAGTAAAAAAGCACCGCGAGGTTTAGCAGTACGGTCGGATGCTTCTAGACGTTCTGAATATAAGGGAAAAGTTCCGGTTGATGGTCAGCTTTCTTTGGTAGAAAATTATCGGTTAATTCCTGATAAAAATGGTGAAAAACGTAAGTGGGTGGAAATTAGTTCTCCTTTGCGGGGGTTTGTTTCTGCTGGTAATTTAGTTGAATGTGAGTAGTAGTTATCTATGTCAATTTTATAGGTCTGAAAATTTATAAAGCTGCCCGATGTTTTTCTACATTTTCTTTGCTGACAGCAATTTTTAGGATGGTGAGGTACAGTTGAAGACTAATCTATCTTCAGCTATTTATTAAAGTGATAAAATTTTGTACCTCACTAACTCCGAAACTGCTGTAAATCAATTGAATAGACGAGAATGTTAGTATCTAAATACCATTTTATCTTTTTAATCGATACCATAAATATTGCTTCTATTTATAGGTTATTTAACTCCTATATCAGCAACTAACCAATCAAATTCTTGATAAATTTCCTTTAATTATTCTCTCGCTTTATCTGATTTTTGATTGATATTTTGTATATAATTATTCTTTTGAGAAACAGCCTTAAAAGCTGTAATAATTTCTTCAACCATAGCAATCTTTTTCGGACTTAGACCTGTGAAATCTATAACTTGATTTTTCATAAAAATCCTCTATGATTATTCGAGAATTTCATTATGTTTATAAGTTTTAATTTCTGCTATAATATTATATCTTGTGAAGTAGTTGTACAAAATAAATTTTCTAGTTGAGATAGAAAACAGGATATATAGCAATCCGCGTATAGTTTGTGATAAATCGAAAAGTAAATAAAAAAGCTGAAACTCTTGCCTGTTTATTGTTCCCTGTTCCCTGTTCCCTGTTCCCTGTTCCCTAAAAGCCATTAAAATTTTGTACACGACTCAAATAGGATTGCTATAGGGAGTCAATAGGATGTTTAATTAATTGATAATTGATCAGGGATAATTGATAATTACCTCTGGTTAAAACCGTTACGGAATTGCAGATCCCGAAATATTATTTCTTTTTTTACCCTTAAAAGGGTCGGCTTTCAACCATAATTATTTGAAGTAGCACTCAGCTTATTCTTGGTGTATAATGGGGGATTATTTCCCCCATAAAAGGCGCGCCACTAATTTTTTCAAGCTCTTGTGGGGGGCTTAAACCCTCGAATTTTTAGCGCTCCAGCTAAATGCTGGCAAGGGTAGCATTCCGTAAGGAAAAGCTGATCGCTAGTTAATTATTAGCTAGTTAATTATTAATTATTAAATAATTATGGTTTGCTTATGAAATTAGTCATAATTGCTTAGATTTCTTTTTTAACTCTTTTAGCTAATTTATCCAAATTTTTCTCAGCAATTGTGTTAAGAGATAATCCTAATTCAGATGATAAACTTGCTAAATACCAAAGACAATCTCCCAATTCTAAAGTTAATTCTTCTAGTTTTTCTTTGGATATAACCCCATTATCATCTCTGATGGATTTTTTGATAATATTTAAAGTTTCTCCCACTTCTCCAGCAAGAGCGATCGAGCAATATTCTATACCTTTATCTTTTGGGTAAATCGCAGTCTTCTTAGCTTCAGATTGATAATAGTTTAATTCCATAATTTAAGAATAGCTGAAAATTTGATTTTTAAGGGTTAGGGTGGGTTAGGCGGTAATACTTATGAGTCGCAAAGCCAACTCTTAACTGTCCGCATAAAGAATATATTTCTCAATTTACACCATTGCTGACTCATAACAATATAACAATAAAGTATAGCAATGGAACGATACTGTGAACTTGTTGGTAAGAGTTAAGTTTATCTAAATGTTAGCATTTATACCCGCGCTCTCCATCCCCCCTAACCCCCCGCGTGAAAGGGGGGGAGCGTCGTATGGGAATGCCAATCAATGTTCTGGTTTGACAAACAATCTGTTAGAATATAAATGTTGAAAATTTTGAATAGATGCTTGAAAAAGCGTACAAATTTAGATTTTACCCAACTTCTGAACAAGAAAATCTGTTGAGGAAAACTTTGGGTTGTGTACGCTTGGTCTACAACAAAGCTCTAGCAGCAAGAACTCAAGCTTGGTATGAACACCAGGAACGAGTAGGTTACAAACAAACTTCAGCTATGCTTACCTTATGGAAAAAACAAGAAGATTTAGATTTTCTCACAGAAGTAAGTAGTGTAGCACTTCAGCAAGGCTTAAGACATTTACAAACCGCTTTTACCAACTTTTTTAGTGGACGGACTAAATATCCTAACTTCAAGAAAAAGCGCAACGGTGGTAGTGCTGAATTTACGAAGGCAGCATTCAAGTGGAAAGATGGTCAAGTATATGTAGCTAAATGTGCAGAACCATTACCTATCAGATGGAGTAGGCAACTACCAGCGGGTTGTGTACCAACTACAATTACTGTCAAACTTGAACCAAGTGGTAGATGGTCTGTATCTTTGAGAGTTAATGATACCAGAGGTTTGAGGCTTAAGCCGACTAACAAACAAGTGGGAATTGACTTGGGTATTACCAGTTTACTAACTACCAGTGACGGAGAAAAAATTGCTAACCCAAAGAATCTTCAAAGGTTACATAAAAAACTGAGGTTAGCCCAGAAATCTCTAGATAGAAAACCCGATAAAAAGTCTAATAATTATCAAAAAGCTAGGCTTAAAGTAGCTAAGATACACGCAAAAATTAAAGATTCAAGACTTGACTATACCAATAAACTGACAACCCAACTAATTAGAGAAAACCAAACGATAGTAGTTGAGGATTTGGCAGTAAAAAACATGGTTAAAAATCACAAATTAGCTAGAGCTATTAGTGATGCTAACTGGGGAGAATTAGTTAGGCAATTAGAATACAAAGCAGAATGGTATGGAAGGGAGTTAATCAAGATTGACCGATACTTTCCTAGTTCTAAGCGTTGCTCTAACTGTGGTCATGTAGTAGAAAAATTACCTCTCAATATTAGAGAGTGGGAATGTCCTGAATGTGGTAGCCACCATGATAGAGACATAAATGCTGCAATTAACATTTTGGCTGCGGGACTCGCAGTGTCAGCGCCAGTCGCTCATGGGGGAGACCCCCTTTGGCGGCGCTGGCTTGTCTGTGGAGCGACCGTAAGACCCGAAGAGAGTAAATCTCGGAAGGCGGGTGCGTTAGAAGCAGAAAGCCCCTACCAGTAATGCGAGGGAATCCCGCGCTGTCTCGCGTATAGCAGCGTCGGGAGGATGTCAACCTCAAAATTCTTTTCCATTGGTAGAATTGTTAATATTTGTAAAAAACTGAGGAAGGAACTAAAAAATGCGAGTTGCGATCGCAGGTGCGGGATTAGCAGGAATGGCCACTGCTGTAGAATTGGCTGATGCTGGACATCAAGTGGAAATATTTGAATCTCGCCCTTTTGTTGGAGGGAAAGTAGGGAGTTGGGTAGATGGAGATGGAAACCATGTGGAAATGGGTTTGCACGTTTTCTTTGGCTGTTATTACCAACTTTTTGATTTAATGAAAAAAGTGGGAGCCTTTAAAAATCTCCGTCTCAAGGAACATACTCACAATTTTATTAATAAGGGAGGTAAAACAGGTTCCTTAGATTTTCGTTTCCTCACGGGAGCGCCTTTTAATGGATTAAAAGCTTTCTTCACCACATCTCAGCTCTCTGTGCAAGATAAATTACAAAATGCAATTGCCTTGGGTACCAGTCCGATAGTTAGAGGTTTGGTAGATTTTGATGGGGCAATGAAAACTATTCGAGATTTGGATAGGGTAAGTTTTGGAGACTGGTTTCGTGGTCAAGGTGGATCTGATGGAAGTATTAAGAGGATGTGGAATCCTATTGCTTATGCTCTGGGTTTTATTGACGCAGATAATATTTCTGCCAGATGTATGTTGACAATATTCCAATTATTTGCTGCTAAAACTGAGGCTTCTGTGTTGCGAATGTTGGAAGGTTCTCCTTATGAGTATTTGCACAAACCTATTGTGGATTATTTGGAGGAACGGGGTACTAAGATTTTTACTAGACGACAAGTTAGGGAAATTCAATTTTCTGAGAATGACGAAGAGACTCGTGTCAGTGGAATAGTTGTAGCTGATGGGGATACGACAGAAACTATTACTGCTGATGCTTATGTTTTTGCCTGTGATGTACCAGGTATTCAGCGCATTTTACCGGAGGCTTGGCGGAAATGGCCGGAGTTTGACAATATTTATAAGTTGGATGCGGTGCCAGTTGCTACGGTACAGTTGAGATTTGATGGTTGGGTGACGGAGCTACACGATAAAGACCAACGTCAACAATTAGAGCGTGCTGCTGGTCTTGATAATTTACTTTATACTCCAGATGCTGACTTTTCTTGTTTTGCGGATTTGGCATTGACAAGTCCGAGAGATTATTACCGAAAAGGGGAGGGTTCTTTATTACAGTTGGTATTGACGCCTGGCGATCCTTTTATTAAGGAGAATAATGAGGCGATCGCTCACCATGTTTTAAAGCAAGTCCATGAGTTGTTTCCTTCGTCGCGGGAATTAAATATGACTTGGTATAGTGTGGTGAAGTTGGCTCAGTCTTTATATCGGGAAGCTCCTGGTATGGACCCGTATCGTCCGAACCAACAGACTCCGGTGCCTAACTTTTTTCTGGCAGGTAGCTATACTCAACAGGATTATATTGACAGTATGGAGGGGGCAACTATTTCTGGGAAGCAAGCTGCTAAGGTGATTTTGGCAAATGTTGAAAATATTTTAGGGAGTGGTTCAATAGTTAATAATTAAGGCTTTTCTAGGGTAGCTATAGATAAATTAATTGGGTTTGTTGAAAAAGTCTTATTCTGTGTTTTTAGTTATCATTTATTTTTACAAGGGCAGAAAAATCAAAGGATAATTCTTTCTTCTACCTTCTCTATAATTCAATTTGACATCCTCTCCTGGCTAAAGACGAGGAGATTTCTATCCACCTAATAGTTATCCAAATCAAATAAAGATAATAGTTTTGTGGAATGGGCATCTTGCCCGTTCCTTATATTTCCGGACTGGCAGGAACAGGCAGGAACAGGCAGGATGCCTGTCCCACTTACCAGTTATATTCATCCCTTAATTCAGCAACGCCACTTTTTTCAGTAAACCCTAATAAATTCATTTTCTGAAGCACTCCGCCAGAGGTGGTGGATGGTGATTTTTTACTTCTATTGCGTATAGAGAAATAGTCAATACATTTTCTGAAGCACCCCGACCGAGGTGGTAGATGGTGATTTTTTACTTCTATTGCGTATAGAGAAATAGTCAATACATTTTCTGAAGCACCCCGACCGAGGTGGTAGATGGTGATTTTTTACTTCTATTGCGTATAGAGAAATAATAAATTCATTTTCTGAAGCACCCAGGCAGAGGTGATGGGTGGCGATTTTTTGCTTCTATTGCGTATAGAGAAATAATAAATTCATTCTGTGAAGCCCCCTGCCAGAGGTGATGGGTAGTAAAATTTTGCTTCTATTGCGTATAGAGCAATAATAGATTCATTCTGTGAAGCCCCCTGCCAGAGGTGATGGGTAGTGAAATTTTACTTCTATTGCGTATAGAGCTGAAGGGGTAACAAGTAAGATGAAAACCTTATTCCAAATGCTTTTCAGCCAACCTCTCTCCAGAAAAAATTAGCAGTTAGGATGGGTTATTAAGGTACTGACTGGCGAGCTAGTACCGCTACGCGGAAGTCATAACTCAGAATTCAGAAGTTGTAAGTCTTGATTGGTAAGGCTTTGAGCATTTTGTCACTGGTCACTTATTTCCCCCATCCTGCACTAGTCACCGAAAATAACCTATATTGTAAAAAATAAAAAAAATAAACTTCAGTATTTCCAGCGTCCTTAATTGCAGAGATACTAATAACTAATAACTGATAACTAATAACTAATAACTGAAATGACTGATTGGCTAGAACATAGTGTACAAATAGAAGTAAATGCTCCAATTGATTTAGTGTGGAATCTCTGGTCTGACTTAGAACAAATGCCACAATGGATGAAGTGGATAGAATCTGTTGAAGTTCTTAAAGATAATCCAGACTTATCTAAGTGGAAATTAGCTAGTGGTAATTTTGAGTTTAGCTGGCTTTCTCGAATTCAGAGAATGGTTACCCATCAAATTATTCAGTGGGAATCTGTGGATGGCTTACCTAACCGAGGGGCAATCCGTTTTTATGACCGTCATGGTAGTAGTATTGTGAAGCTAACTGTAGCTTATGGAATTCCTGGGTGGTTAATTAAGATTATGGATAATTTATTTTTAGGCAGGATAGTAGAATCAACGTTAATGGCAGATATGGAGAGATTTCGTGATTATGCTCTTGCTTTTCAAGATCAATCTTAGCTAGATACTGTTGGCTTCGGATTAATACAATGCTAAATATGGTAATGAAAAGCAACTGTTTCCAAATATTCTCTAACCCTTTAGCATAACTGCCTTTTGCCCTCTCTCTGCCTTACTTCCCTATTAGACTTCCTATCTAAACCGAATTAGGTATAATTCCTTTGAGGATTATATATATATATATATATATATAAGTAGGTAGGCAAAAAAAGTTATAAAATGCCATATACGCGCATCTGAGGAAAACTTAAATTTTATAACACAGAGCGTTTTATATTTAATTATGCCTAGCTACTTAG
>JASJEE010000098.1 GCA_030064835.1 Microcoleaceae cyanobacterium MO_207.B10
TATTCCCATATTTTGAGATTTGCTATAACCTCTCAATTCTCAATTCTCAATTCTCAATTTTCTACCCGCCCCTACCATTGCCACATTTTGAGATTTGCTATAACCTCTCAATTCTCAATTCTCAATTCTCAATTCTCAATTCTCTACCCGCCCCTACTATTCCCATATTTTGAGATTTGCTATAACCTCTCAATTCTCAATTCTCAATTCTCAATTTTCTACCCGCCCCTACCATTTCAACATTTTTAGGACTTACGCAAAGAAACCCGGTTTCTAGGATAAATCGTTGTTTTGAGCAATAGACGTCTACGAGAAACCGGGTTTCTGGGTTCTCCTGCGTAAGTCCTCTAATTAACAGGACTTACGCAAAATTACTATATATAGAATATAGAGTTCAAAAACTATAACGTTATAGTTTTTAACGTTATATATGTGGTCTGGTGCGTAAGTCCTAATAAATAATAAATAGGGTGTGCTGATTAAATTTCAAAGTCTTTACAGATAAAGGTTTTAGCCTTTTTAGGTATCAAAAAGTGCCTAGCTGTTAGAGGATGTTTGAAAAGTATGAATTTTGATTTAGATCCCCCCTAGCCCCCCTTGAAAAGGGGGGAAATACAACGGAAAGTCCCCCTTATTAAGGGGGATTTAGGGGGATAGTTGACTTCTCAAACAACCTCTAATAACCCTTCTGCCTTCTGCCTTTTTCTATATTTATAATCATCAAAAAAAATAGCATCCTCAATTGAAGATGCCACTGATAATTACAACACACAAAATCTATAAACTTTTGATTAATTAACTTAATACTTAACCTTAAATATATTAAATAGAGCTACTTGTTTATTACCCTCTTATACTAACAGTAGTTTGAGCATATTTATTTAAAGATTTGATGAAGATATTAAGGAATTGTATGAAGATTCTGTAAAGATACTTGTTACTATATACATAGGAATGCGTCAATCACGAGTTATAGCAATACACGCAAGTCAGAAGTTAAGTAGGACGTGGAATAAAATCAGGTTCTATATTAAAAAATGTATTGAGCATCCTGGGATTGTAGCAACCGTTAGTAACCTTACCCTCACCTACTAGACTGACACGCCTAAAACTGTGCAATAGATTTTTGTTTCTAGTAGACCGACACAACTAATTTGGTGCCCTGCGACGGATTGTTAAATTTCTAGTCATAGTAAAGATTGTAGCCGTCTAACACACCCTACGCTATTGCACTATTTTAGATGTGTCAGTCCACCAGGTATAGTTATCTTCTCCCTCTTCCCACACCTCTCTGTCCTCCCTCTCCTCCCACACTTCATTGTAACGGACCATTTTAGCTGTGTCGGTTCACTACGCGAGGGCGTGCTTTTTAAATTTGGTATAACCCTACTTAATAAGTTGAAAAAAATTAAGCAAAAATCAGCAAAAATCAATTAATGCTAACCCCTGTAGAGGTACTCCAAATAATTTGCCTAATACCCATCATCGGTGGGTCTGTATATTCAATCCTCAGCGTCTGGACAATTGGACATTTTTTCAGAAAAACCACCCCAGACATAAATACCACAGAAAATAAAGAAAAATTTAACCCACCCGTCACCGTACTCAAACCAGTACGAGGTATTGAAAAAGAACTTAAGTCAAACCTGCATAGCATTTCTGTTCAAGATTGGCCTGAGTATCAGATAGTTTACTCTGTTCAAGACCCTGAAGATGCTGCACTCCCTATAATTCAGGAGATTCAAACAGAAGTGGGCAGCCAAAAGGTTTCTGTTGAACAAGCATTTGCTGAATATGTTGGTACTAAATACGCGATCGCCGTTAATAGTGGTTCCTCTGGACTAGAAATTATCTTACGCTTGAAAAAGGTTGAGGGAACAACTGTTTTAGTTCCTACTAATACTAACTTTGCTACTATTGCTATGGTGATTCGCGCTGGTGGAAAAGTTCAATATCTCGATATGGATGAACAAACATTTGCACCATCGCTATTTTTCATAGTCTAAATTTTAGCCGTCTAACGCACCCTACTGGACTATCGCTTAACCCAACCTACTAGACTTTGTGTTAGAAGATTTATCATAATCACTAAATAATTTAGCTAATTTAAAGACAGAAAATTTCACGGGAATTATTGATAGTTGTTTTTCCGGAATGACAACTAGAGATTTGACATTTCGTTCTCGCCAAGGCGGAAACAAAGTTGAGATTTCACCCAAAGAAAAAGCCTATCAAGAAATGTAGTTATCTCGTCTTGATATGTGTGAAGCAGAATTTGTGGCAGACTATAAAAATGGTGTGGTAAAAGGAGTTTTTTTTGCTTCTGCTCAACCCTATCAAACTGCTAAAGATGTGATAATTATTGATTTTTATGCAGGAATTTTTAGCTATTTATTAACACAATATTTATGGCAAGAAACAGGTACGCCAGAACAGGCGATCGCTTATACTAATAAGCAAATTCCTCGGAGATTTAATCAAAATCCACTTTATGAAGTGGAAACAAATAGTAGAAGTAGAAATCGAGGGATATATTTTGCTTAAAATCATTCTCCAGTTGCTAATGCAGTGTTTACAGAAGTTGAAGGCGATCAAGCTCAAATCTGGTTAGGGGGATTAGATGTGAAACAAATTGCTGAATTAACAACAGATGCTATTTTTAATCTTGTTGAGCTACAAGAAAAATCTACGGCTAAATTAATGTTTGAATCTCCTGATAGTTTGATGGTAATTGCCAAATTCAAAGCTAATATCAAACCTGGATATTTATTGCAGTTATCAGTTAGATGAAAATCTTTGTAGTAGGATTTTTCAGCTTTCCTTTGAGAAAATAAAAAAATCATTAGAAAAAATCTTCTAGATCAATTTCATCTGGAATATTTTCTAAACTATTATCATCAACAGATTTACTCTTATCTTTTTGTTCATTTTCAAAATTTCCTGAATTATTATTTCCCCATTCCGCTCCTGGTTCGGCAGCACGTTTAGCAGCAGAATTATTAATACCATAAATTGGTTCTGGCTTCACAATTTCTAACGGCTTAACTTCTGTAGATTTTTGCTGTTCTTGCTCTTGATATTTAGGAGAATTTTTCCGCTTAATTCCACTTCTACGCCTGCGGGAAGTCTGCTCCTCGCTGGTATTTTCTGCTACTACCTCATACAAAATTGCTAACTTATTCTCATCACTACCTCGACGCAAAACTCGACCCAATCTTTGAATATATTCTCGCTCGCTCCCAGTACCAGATAAAATAATTGCCACCCTCGCATCCGGTACATCAACACCTTCATTTAAAACATGAGAAGCGACAAGAGTTTTATATTCCCCAGTTCTAAATTTAGTTAAAACTTGATGCCGTTCTTTTACAGGTGTTTGGTGAGTAATTGCTGGTATTAAAAACTCATGGGAAATTCGATAAACTGTCGCATTATCAGCGGTAAAAATTAAAGTCCGTTCGGGAAAATGTTGAGCCAATAAATTAGCCAAAGTTCGTAATTTTCCATCAGTACCAAGAGCAATTTCTTTAGCTTGACGGTGAGCTAACATTGCTCTCCGTCCAGCAGTAGACCTAGCGCTAGCAATCACAAATTTTTGCCAACCTTTTAACCCACCTAATTTAATATTTGCCTGCTTTAAAAAGTCATTCCTAATTGTCATTAATCTGTTATATTTTTCCCGTTCATTTTGGGAAAGTTTAACCATAATTTGCACAATTTTATGGTCAGCTAAAGCAGCACCTGCTAACTCTTCCGGAGTTTTGCTGAAGACGGTAGGACCGATTAAATGATTGAGGTCAGAATGGCGACCGTCGGAACGGTTAGGAGTAGCTGTAAGACCGAGACGATAAGGAGCGATCGCATATTCAGAAATCACCCGATAAAAATCAGTAGGCAAATGGTGACACTCATCAAAAATTAATAGAGCATATTTATTGCCAATAGCTTCAGCGTGAATAGTCGCACTATCATAAGTCGCCACCAAAATAGGTGTTTTATCCCTAGACCCCCCACCAAGTAAACCCACCTCCACATCTGGAAAAGCTGCGCTTAAATGTGCATACCATTGGTGCATCAAATCAAGAGTCGGGACCACCACCAACGTACTGCGGGGAGTTGCTTGCATTGCTAGTTGGGCCAAATATGTTTTACCAGAAGCTGTGGGGAGGATGACAACTCCATTCCTTCCTCCCTGTTTCCAAGCTTTTAAAGCTGCTTCTTGGTGAGGATAGGGTGGCATTTCTAAACTAGGAATGAGTTTGAGAGGTTCAAATTCTCTAGCTTTATCTATGAAATCAATTTTAGCCTCCCGTAATGATTCTACCAAAAGGCGGTAGTCTATTGCCCGAACCCGGAATTTTTCCACCCGGTCATCCCAGGTGGCGTATTCTATCCAAGCTTTTCCCTGGGGTGGAGGATGGAGGATAAGAGTGCCGCGATCGAATGTGATAGTTGGTTTGCGATACATAGAAAATTTCTAATTTTTTGTCTATTGCTCATCTTACAGCGCTTTCCGATCTTATGAGGTACACCAAATTGATAAATTTGGCTACAAATACTTTGGTTGTTTCTCTTAGTAAGTAGTAAGTAGTCAATAGTCAGTAGTCAAGAGAAAGAGCTATTATGATCACTTTTTGGCTTGAAACAATTCCATTTCCTCAAATAGATATCTGACTTAAATCATTTTAGTTGACCAAATTATTTGTAACATTCTTGGGCTGAATTAGTGGTACACCCCGCAGGGGGCAAGATGCCCGCAATACAAGACATTAAATTCACGTTTTGTACATCATCAGGCCGAAATCTGCTGTAAATGACTAAGGCGCTGTCGTTCAGTTTTTTGTTTTTATTATACTAATAATTATCAAAAAAATGATCCCAATAAATTTACTCACAATCAAGATAAATTAAGATATTTCATATGTTTTCTGTTAAGTTTTTGCCTCAATTCCCAATCAATCATCTAAGCAATTAAAATCAAGCGTTGAGACAAATTAATTATACCAAAAAACTGTAAACCCAAAGTCAAAAAACTTATCTACCTAAAACAAATTAAATTCATATACTTTGCCATCTCTATCTAGGATGAATATAGGCTTTTTTTATTTTTTTCATGCCTAATGTATGATGACTTATTTCCAATATTTACTCTTGTGACATTATTTAATAAAATTAGTATAATTTGTACAATCTTCAATAAAATCAATTAAATGTTGATGAAATTCTTCAGTCGCCTTCATATAACAAGCATGACCAGCATTATTTAAAATAATTTTTTGAGAATTTGGCATCAATTTTAACAACAAATCAGCCTGTGTTATCGGAACTATTCGATCATTACTTCCCCAAATTCCTAATATTGGTAATTTAATACCTTCTAATTCATCCTGAAATCGCTTAATTCCCACAGGAGAAATTGCCACCAAACCCGATAATTTATCTGGGTGATTAATCACAAATGGTAAACTATAACCTCCACTCATAGAAGGAGATACTAGAATTGGCTGATGTAGGTGAAAAATATTTAATAATTCTAGCAAAAAACTAAAGCTAGAAACTGATATTCTTTGAGAAAGACCATAACCAGGAATATCCACAGCAATAGCTCGATAACCGCGCTTTGCTAAAAGTTGCAGACTACCAATTTCTTGCCAGGTCTGAGCGCTAAAACTTGCTCCATGTAAAAACAGCACGCTAACTGAATTTGTTGGGCCACTTTCTAGATAATGAATCCGAGCATTTTCTAAATTCACATATTGAGAATTAATGGTACTCATACTTTACTTGATGCCAATTCCATTAAACTAAATATAACAATAAAAACTACTTATTAAATATGAAAATTAGCAACACAAACAAATGGAATACCCTAGACTGCTTTGTAAAAATTTCTTCTCCTTGGCTAACCTTAATTGGCGAACATCTACAAGATGACCGAGGAAAAGTAATTGATTATTGGCGAGTAGAAAAAGCTGATTCTGTGGTAATATTAACTATTCAATCTGGCAATTTTTTGTTCCCCATTCCGATGTATCGCCCTGGTCTGGGAGAAAACACTTTAGATTTTCCTGGTGGCAGAGTTCCCTCTGGACAAAAACCAGTTGCAATAGTACCAAAAATTTTAGAAAGAGAACTAGGGATAACAGCAGCAGCGATCGCTCATCTCACTCCTCTTAATACTACTGGATGGGCAATTAATAGCTCATTTTCCAATCAAAAACTTTATGGTTTTGTGGCAGAAATAGACTCAAATGTATTAATTTCCGATCAATTATTAGGTGCAGTTTATCCAACCACAGAATTAGGTATTAGTAATCTGCTTCAAGATTTAACTTGTCTTCAGTGTCGCTCGGTTTTATTAGAGTGGCAATATCAAAGTAGATGATGATTAAATTTATGATGATTAAATTTCCTAGTTATTTTCATTCTCAAGTTTTTCTATAGCAATCAGGAATCAGATGTGAGAATTTTTATGACAGTTAGTTTGAGCGGAAAACCTTAAAAATTATGACTCCTGTAGGGGCAATTTCCTACGGAATGCTCCGCAAGGAAAGTATTCCGGAACGGAAATCGCCCCTACCACTGAAATAGGATTGCTATAGCAATCAGCTATCAGTTATCAGAAAGTTTTTTCTGTATCAAACATGAGCGGTAGGTATGAAAAAATAATTTCTCACAAACCATTCCTGATTGCGATATTTTAATTACTAATTTATCTATATTTTATAGCATTTATCGGACTCATTGAGGTATAGCTAATACACCTAATATTTAACTCCTGTCTGCTAAAGTTAAAAAGCTTTATAGCTCACAAGTATGGGAAGTGCTATAACTACTAATTCCTATTTACCAAAACTAATTTATTTCCCTAACTAACCACAAATAATCTGACAAATTTTGCCTGATAATTTGTCATAATCTTCATCATTTAACACGGGAGTTAAGCCAGTAAGATTAATTGCTTTATTTAAGGAAATCCAAGAGCGACAACCACTATATTCAGAACGATAAAAAATCTCATAAACTTGAGGAAGTTTGTAAGTTCTCAATAATAAAATATAAAGAGGTTGCCGAGGTTTCCATTTCAGGCGATCGCTAACAAACTTCTGATTCCAAATATGGTAAACAAATAACTGATTTAAAACAGATTCATCACTCACTTGTAAAATATGAGTAATTTCAGCAAAACTACTAATTTTAATCTTATCAGGATGCCAACCAGACGCAACAACTTGCACTTGAGTTGCATATTCTGGTTTAAGTAGAGTGGGATTTTGATGTTCAAAAGTAGGGTAGAGTAAAACCTGCCGATCTGCGATAGTAAAACTACCCCCTTCTTCTCTAATACCACCCTTTCTGAGTAACATAATTGTGTTACCTTTTGCCAAAGCATCAACAGCAACATTCCATTCTTTCAAAGCTGCATTAGTATTAGTTGTTTTCATTTTTATCTATATTTACTGTCAGTCTTAAAAAGATTAGAATTTTTCGGTAAAAATTCTGGTCTAAAGCCTCCGATGTTAAAGGAATAAAAAAAGAGAATATTCCAAATTTAAAGCCTCTTTATTGCAGATATACTGTTAACGTTTGCGTAGCATTCCGGAGGAAAGTTCCGACCAGAGGAGGCTAACTGATAACTGTTAACTGTTAACTGTTAACTGAAATGACCAAACTGTGCGATCGCCTAAAAGTATCATCAATTATTTTGAAGACTTAGTAGTAAAGGAGATAGTAATTCCCGGTATAACCGAAAATTATCATATTTTCCCTCTAACTGCAACATTTACATAAATTAACCGGAATTTGAAAAATATATTAGTATAAATAGTTAGTATAAAATATCAGCCTGAATTCACAAATAAAGATAATATATATATACGTCTATCAGGTATATATTTTTTTGTAATGTCAGTACCCTGCATCTAGACAATTTCAGTAATTAACCACACTATAGTAGCTTCTCCAAATCTCAAACTAAATATATGTAAATTTTTGTTGTAATACAATAATAAAGACGTGAAGCTAATAAAATTACACAAAAAAAATAGTAAATCCGAAAATAGTTAAAAAATATCAAATCATAACAAAGGTCTAAATAGCGAAACAAAATCAGGGTAAAAAACGTCTCATCTACAATAATGTAAACTTTCGTGCCTGAGTTAACTCATAGCTCTAGCTATTCTAACCTTAAGCTTAATGTTCATCTACTAGAATATGATTTGATTAACCTAATTTCAAAAAATATTTATTGTTTACATTGTAATCTACTTGTAATCTACCAAATATGACAGCATGATTTTTCTGATTTTACTTAGAGCAATAACATTTAGTTATTAACTTGTCAATAAAAAAATTACTATGTCACAGGTAATACCCATAGATCCCTATTGTGGAGATCAGAATGCAGCAGATGGCTTAATTGTTGAAAACTTCAATGACGAACCAATACTTCCACAACCTCCAAACGATGCCAATCAAATCAACGATGAATCAGTAGAAATTTGGGTTGGCACTCCTGGTCAAGACTCAATTTTAACTTCAGATAATAGCGACTTTATACAAGCTCTCGATGGAGACGATCGTCTTGAAGCCAGACATGACCAAGATACAATTTTTGGTATGGGTGGTAATGACACTGCTTATGGAGGAAAAGAAGATGATTGGGTGGATGGTGGGGAAGGAGATGACCAACTTCACGGAGAGAAAGGGAACGATACTATCTTAGCTGGACAAGGTAGCGATACTGCCTATGGAGGAGAAGGTCAAGACTGGATAGATGGTGGGGAAGGAGATGACCAACTCCACGGTAACGAAGACTCTGATACAGTTAGAGGTCGAGCTGGTAACGATACCATCTATGGCGGTGAAGGTAATGACCTAGTTAGAGGAGAAGAAGGAGACGACTTTGTTCGAGGCGATATAGGCTTTGATAATGTTAGAGGCGGTCTAGGTAACGATACCGTACATGGTGGTAAAGAAAATGACTTAGTTGCTGGAGAAGAAGGAGATGACTTACTTTATGGAGATAAAGGCCATGATACTCTTTTAGGAGGTAGTGGTAATGATACACTTAGAGGAGGTGACTGTAATGATTCTTTGAGTGGAGGGGAAGGAGATGACAGACTTGAGGGTAATAGAGAACAGGATACTATTCTTGGTGAAGCCGGGAGAGATACTATCTATGCAGGTAAACAAAATGACTCAGTAGATGGAGGCTCAGATGATGACTGGATCAGTGGCGATCGGAATGACGACACACTACTTGGTGGGAGTGGTAATGATACCATATTTGGCGGTAAGGATGATGATTTAATCGATGGAGGCGAAGGAACTGACCTCCTAGTCGGAGGTGAAGGAGCCGATATTTTCCGCTTTGAGTTTTTCGAGACCGAGGTATTGACACCAGATGAAATTCAGCCATTTGGCTTAGATACCCTCAACAATATCGTTCCTGGAGACTCAGCAGTAGATACTCTCACCGACTTTACTCCAGGGGAAGACCAAATACTGTTTGATGCTGATAGCTTCGACCAATTAGGTGGACCTGGCAATTTTAATCCAGATGAATTTACCACTATTGCTAATTTCGATCCTAACGACCCTAGTAATGCTGGAGATGCCAACTTAATCTATGATTCGGAGCAAGGTTTAATGTACTACATTGATGGTAACGGCAATGTTACTCCGATCATTCAATTAGAGAACAATTTAGACATTAATCCCGATGATTTTGAAACTATGTAAACTCAAAATCTACAACCAATTTTTTTATTCTTTTGAGATTCTTTATTTTACCAATTTAGTGCATCCCTATTAATAAAGATGAGCAGCAAATTCGCAGAAAGATTAAAGTTAGCTGAAGAAAAAGCACATCAGGGATTATTATTTCAAAAACAGGGGAAACTAGAAGCTGCTATATCGTTATACCGCGAAGCATTAGCCATAGTACCAAATCTCCAATTTATTGACTACAACTTAGGCATAATTTTTCACCATCAGGGAGATTTATCAACAGCTTATACTCATTATTATCAGGCGATCGCTCTCAAGCCAGACCATATCCAAGCTCATTATAATCTTGGCGTTATTCTACAGCAACAAGGTTTATTAGAACTGGCAATTTCCAGTTATCAAAAAGTTATTAACTTATCTCAAACTAGCTCTACAAATATTGGAATTCAAGTTCAAGCCTATAGTAACTGGGGAAGTATTTTAGTCAACGAAGATAGGTTTAATGAAGCAATAGAAATTTTTCAACAAGCTATTGCCTTAAAACCAGATGATGCCACTCTCTACAATAATTTAGGTCAAGCATATTTAGAAGCAGGAAAAGTAGAAAAAGCGATTATTAATTATCGCCGGGCCCTGGCAGTAGAACCTAACTTAATAGTAGCTCGTCATAATATCGGAAAATCATTTCAAAAACAAGGTTTACACTCAGAAGCGATCGCTCATTTTCAGGAAGTAATACAACAGCGACCAGAAAATATTTATGTTTCCAGTGACTGTGCATTTTCATTTTTAGAATTAGGTAAATTAGCAGCAGCAATACCTTACTTACAAAAGGTTATTAGCAATAATCCTTTTATTGAAGCTTACTGTAAAAGGGTAGATTCATTAACAGAATCAGACGAACTTGAAAAAGCAAAAATAGCTTGTATTAAATTTGTTCAATCACTGCAAAATTTTACACCCAATAATAAATCTGCTTTGGCAGAAGTCAGAAATAATTTAACCTCTACTTACTTATCTTTAGGTGACGTTTATTTTGAGTATGGTGACTATTCACAAGCAGAAAATTATTATCAAAAAGCATTACAGTATCAACCATTAAATGTTGAAATTTACTTAAAACTAGGAAATAGTTTAGCGAAACAAAAACGTTTCCGTACAGCTATTATCATTTACCGGATGGGGTTAACAGTTAAACCAGGTTTCTACTCCCTTAGCCAAGCATTAGAAATTGTTTTAGAAATTATTTTAGAAAAACAAAATAATTTCTCAGCCAATGTTAACGCCAATGGTATCAAAAGTATATTGAATTTAGATTTAGATTTAGATTTAGATTTAGATTTAGAGGTAGAAGCAAAATCTTTATCTTTATCTCAAAATAAATGTCAAGGATTAAACTGCGAACCTTGTCTCAAGCAAATATTCAAACAACTTCAACCAATTCATATTGGAGATGGTATTCATACTTTCTCAACACTAGAAATAGAAACAAGATATTCCACGCAAAAATCTACAGAAATTTCCCAAATAGAACTTCAAGAAACACCAAAATTTCTGACAAAATTACCAAAAGGTAGAGCATGGATAGTACCTCAAAAAAATGATTGGATGATTTGTAATGCCATTGCCATTCTCGACGAAAATAATCAATTAATAGCCGAAGTATCCCGTGAATATCCCGGTCAGTTACCAGGATGTCAAAAATACGATATTAACACCCATCGAATTTTTAGCACCGAAAAATTACCCCCTTTAGAACAAATAAACGGTACAGTTGCAGTTTTATCTGGGTTATCAGGAAATATTTACTTTCACTGGATGGTAGATATATTACCCCGGATTGAAATATTAAAACGCAACGGCATAAATTTTGAGCAAATAGATTTCTTTTTAATTAATAGTATTCAACAGCCATTTCAAAAAGAAACTATCCGGATATTAGGAATTCCAGAAGATAAAATTATCGAAAGCGATCGCCATCCACATATTCAAGCTCAAACATTAATTGTTCCTTCTTTTTCTAGCTATTTAGGATGGCTACCTGGGTGGGCCTTAGAATTTCACCGCCGAGCATTTTTAAATCAATCAATATCCCCCTTATTTCAGGATATAAATAAGTATCCTGAGAAAATTTACATTAGCAGGAATAAAGCTAAATATAGACAAGTTATTAATGAAGCAGCAGTAATTAATTTATTGACAAAAAACGGCTTTATCACCGTAGAGCTAGAAAATCTTTCGGTGGGGGAACAAATCGGATTATTTGCCAATGCCAAAGTAATCGTTTCTCCCCATGGCAGTAGCTTAACAAATATTATTTTTTGCAATCCAGAGACTACTATTATTGAACTAGTCTCTCCCAATTACATTAGACACTATTATTGGGTCATCAGTCAACAACTCAGATTAAACTATTACTATCTCAAAGGAGAAGAAACTTCCTATTATCCTATCCGCCAACTAATGTATCCCAACCCTCTTACCGAAGACATTCTAATTAATCTCAGTTCCCTAGAAAAAATATTGGTAAATAGTAGTATAATAAACAAAAATATCAAGCAAAAATTAGACTTTCCTGGTGGGGAAAAACTCTCTAACTCAGTTAATGCTCCCGTATTACCCCAGAAACATGAGAAATATAATATATATAGAACTGCAATAAGTAATACAATGCAATCCCAAGTTAATCCAGCACAAGAGGCTGCTAACTTCCATGAAAAAGCCCTATATTATATAGAACAAAAGAATTTTGATCGAGCCAAAGCAGTCTGTGAACAAGCCTTAAAAAATCAACCAGATTTGGCCCCAGCCTGCAAAACAATGGGAATTATTCTGCAACAGCAAGGTCAAATAGAAGCTGCTTCTGAATGGTACTTGCGGGCTATCAACATTCAACCAGATTTTGCCGAAGCCTATGTCAATATAGGCACTATTTATGCTAAAAAACAGCAGTGGCAAGAAGCAATTAACTATTATCAAAAGGCCATTGCTATTAAACCAGATATAGGCCCTGCTCTCCGGAACTTAGCCAAGGCATATCAGAAACTGGGCAAGGTTGCAGAGGCAGCACATTTTCAGTATCAAGCTTACTCATTAGAACCCTCAAAAATTACAGCAACCGAATATATAAATTTAGGTAATACTCTCTTACAACAAGAACAACTAACAGAGGCTATCTCTTGTTATCGTAATGCCCTAAAGTTAAATCCTAAGTCTGTAGTAGTCTATCAAAACCTCGCCGCAGCATTATCAAAAAAAGGGGATTTTGAAGAAGCAAATACTTATTATCAAAAAGCCATTCAAATGGGAGTAACAAACCTTTCAAATATTAATTCAAATATCAATCATAATTTAGTCAAAAAATCTTTAAATATCTCAGAAAATAAAAAAATATCATATCAAAATGGTTTGGGAAACAACAAATATGAAATAGAAGCTCAACAAAAAGTCGAAATATTAGAAAAAAATATTAGCAAAACAACTCAGCAGCAATTAATTAAGCAAAACAATCATCATCAAACTATTACACTACAGCAAGACGCTGTAGAAGCCTATAATAGATTAGCTCAAATGTTACAAAAACAAGGGCAAGCAGCAGAAGCTTGGCAGTGGTACAAAAAAGCTCTATCTATTGCGCCTAATAATCCTGAAATCTATAAAAACTTAGGTAACTTATACGGGCAGCAGCACCAGTGGGAAGAAGCAATTAAATGTTACCAAAAAGCCCAACAAATTCAACCAAATTCTCCAGATATTTACCGCGATTTAGCAACCGCATTCAGTCATATAGGTAAGCAAGCAGAAGCTGCTGAATATTGGGAACAAGCTTATTCTCTGGAACCAGAAACAGCAACAGCAGAAG
This sequence comes from Microcoleaceae cyanobacterium MO_207.B10, assembly GCA_030064835.1. GTDB lineage: Bacteria > Cyanobacteriota > Cyanobacteriia > Cyanobacteriales > Microcoleaceae > JASJEE01. The sequence continues at coordinate 13,595 of JASJEE010000098.1, forward strand.
AACATTTAATTTTGGGAAATACTCTACTACAAATGAATTTAGTAGAGCGGGCAATATCATGTTACTGTAACGCCATTAAAATCAATCCAAACTTAACAGCAGCATATCAAAACTTAGGAGAAGCACTTAAACTTAACTCTGATGCTAAACCATCCCATTTAGAAGCAGCAACCCAGATTAAGAATAGTAAATTAAAACCTATTAAAACAGATAAACTTAATGGTTTAAAACCAAATAATCACCTGGAAAATCATGCAGAACTTCATTCTCAGTTAGCAACTAAGACAAATGTTTTTCAAACAAGCTTAAAACAGTTTGATAGAGTGTTTAAACAACTAGCAGGCAAAGTAGCTACCACCTTCAAGCCAAATACAGATGATTCAGAACAATCTGACGAATTATCACTACAATTGCCAAAAACTCAAGGCGAAAATAATCACTTTCAACCCCAAAAAAAATCTTATCCAGCCAAACAAGACTTACAGATACAATCAAGAGGAGAAAATTATATTGAAGAAACCTTATTTAAAGAAGAACCAAGCTTAAAAAATACTTCCTGGAATTGGCAAGAAAAAGAATTTTCCAACAATATAAATCAGGAATTAGAACTTACAACAGAAAGCTTGCTTGAAGAACCAGAATTAGTAGTATCAGAAATAAATAAAATCCAGAAATTATCCCCAACAGAAGAAATAGAAGAAATAGAAGATAACCAGAAAATAGATGGGCTGAAAAATACTCAACCTATAGATACTGCCAAACAAACCACAGACCTCCAGTCCTCTATCCCAATCGCCCAACCAGATGTTTACATTCAACGAGCTACCACCTATAGTCAACAAGGATTATATCAACAAGCGATCGCCGAATGTCAGCAAGCCATAGCAGTCAAACCAGATATGGCCGTAGCTTACAAAATATTGGCCAATATTCAGCAAAAAATCGGCAGTGCTAGTCAACGTCAAGAAGCCAAACAAAATTACCTCAAAGCCATATCTCTCGACAGTCAAGATGCTTCAATTCATGCCAACCTCGGCAGTCTGTACGCCCAAGATGAGTCCTGGGAGCAAGCAATACCTTGTTATCAACAAGCGATCGCCCTGAAACCAGACTTTGCCGGAGCATATCGCAACCTAGCCAAAGCATGGACACAGGTAGATAGACAAGCAGAAGCAGCAGACTGTTGGTATCAAGCTTATACTCTCGAACCTCAAAACATTACGCCCGAACAACATCTCAACCTTGGTAATAGCCTCTCTCGTCAAGGCCAATTAACTAAAGCTATATCTTGTTATCAGCGGGCGATTAAATTAAACCCAAATTATTCCGCAGCTTATCATAATCTGGCTGCTACTTTGAAGCGTCAAGGCAAATTACATGAAGCCGCTATTTATGAGCAAAAAACCAAGGAAATGAGTAGTGGGGTATTAGAGTCTGCAAATACAGTGGACAAGCAGGTAGAAGTTAATGGTCATAAACCCCAAAATATTAATCATATTAATTCTGAAGATGTTTTGCACCCATCCCCAGACACATCCTCAGATAAACAAGACAAAGAAAAGTTACCTCAACTTAACCAAGCAAATTTAATCAAACAAGCCAAAGCAGAGATTATCAACGGTAAATTCTCAGAAGCGATCGCTACTTGTGAGCAAGCCATCTCCATTCAACCCCATGCAGTAGCTTATCAAATAATCGGTCAAGCTGCAGCAGAACTTCATCAGATAGATAAAGCAGTAGCTGCATATCAAAAAGCTCTGGAAATAAAGCCAGACTTTGCAGAAATTTATGTCAGTTTAGGAGAATTATACGTTCAACAGCAACAACAAGAAAAGGCCATCGCCTCTTACCAAAAAGCGATCGACCTTGCTCCAGACTTAAAAGATGCTTATGGAGGTCTAGTCCAAGTCTGGTTACAGCTAGGAAAAGTCGATGAAGCAGAAGAGTTATCCTACAGAGCGCTGATAGAACATCCCAGTTGGGCAACACCAGAAGAATTTTGCACTTTAGGTAGGGGTTTAGTTGCAGAGGGAAAAACAGAGCAAGGGATAACTTGTTTTCGTCAGGCGATCAAGCAAGACCCACAATTATGGTCAGCTTACCATAGTCTAGCAGAAATTTATAACAATCAACAGCAATGGGATGAAGCAATTAAACATTATCGACAGACAATAGAATTAAATCCTGAGTCCATAGAATCTTATTATGGTTTAGGTCAAACTTTAGCAGAAAAAAGTGAATGGCAAGAAGCAATTAGTTGTTATCAAAAAGTAATTGAGCTAGAAGCTAATCAAACTCAAACAAATTCTCCTGAAACAGAGGAAAATATAAATAATATAGATATACCAGAAGTTTATCATTTATTAGGAGATGCTCTACAAGAAATAGGTCAACTTGATAAATCTGTAGAGGCTTATCACAGGGCCATTGAATTAACAGAAAATTCACCAGAATAAGGATTAATAATTTATGGAAAATACCACAATCTATTTACCACCAAATGTAGGGTGGGTTAGTAAAATTGTAGGGTGTGTTAGACGACTGAAATTTAGACTAGACGATGAAAGAGATTTAGCAATTCGTCGTCACGCACTATTTTAGATGTGTCAGTCCAGTAGGGTGGATTAGGCGGAAACAACCTAAGTAATTAACCATCGAATTGACTACCCGCCGTAACCCAGCATTAACATAGTAAATATCCTCAAAATCATCTTATAAAAAGCTAATCAATAATAAAAAAAGATAGGAGCAATTATGGAAACTCCCACAATTTATTTACCACCAAGATTGGAACTAAAAATTGATTTAACAGACGAACAATTCTGGCAACTTTGTCAAGAAAATCACGACCTCAGATTTGAGAATGTAGGGTGGGTTAGGCGGAAATAACCCTGATAATTAACCATCTAACTATATATCCGCCGTAACCCACCATTCAGAAATATCTTATCCTATATTTTTAATACCTAAAATGGAAACTCCCACAATTTATTTACCACCAAGATTGGAACTAAAAATTGATTTAACAGACGAACAATTCTGGCAACTTTGTCAAGAAAAT
>JASJEE010000099.1 GCA_030064835.1 Microcoleaceae cyanobacterium MO_207.B10
TATTATATTTATTCCCATCTATATTTTTAGTGGTTGGACTGTACTTTCTAGTGCCGGAAGTAACATTCTCAAAGGTCGAATATTTGACGAAAATTCCCTAATGACAGTAGCAACATTAGCAGCCATAGCTATCAACAAACTACCCGAAGCAGTAGCAGTAATGTTGTTTTATCAAATAGGTGAAACATTCCAAGAATATTCCGTTAAACGTTCCCGTAGTTCCATCAAATCTCTACTAGAAGTTCGCCCAGATTATGCCAACTTAAAAGTTAACGATTCTCTAGAAAAAGTTTCCCCCGAAACTGTAGAAGTAGGCAGCATCATAGTTGTTAAACCAGGAGAAAAAATACCCTTAGACGGTGAAATAATTTCTGGAAATGCTCAAGTCGATACCTCAGCATTAACAGGAGAATCAGTACCCAGAAATGTCACAGTTGGGCAAACAGTATTAGCCGGAATAGTTAATCAAACAGGAGTCTTAACAATCAGCGTCACAAAACCCTTCGGTGAATCCTCAATTTCTAAAATTTTAGAATTAGTAGAAACCGCAAAAACTAAAAAGTCAAAGACAGAAAAGTTTATGACAACTTTTGCTCGGTACTATACCCCAATAGTAGTATTTATTTCCCTAGCTATAGCTCTATTTCCACCCCTATTTATTCCCGGAGCAACCCATACGGATTGGGTAAATCGTGCTTTAATTGTCTTAGTAGTCTCCTGCCCCTGTGGATTAGTAATTAGCATTCCTTTGGGCTACTTCGGCGGAGTTGGTGGTGCAGCAAAACGGGGAATTTTAGTCAAAGGTTCTACATTTTTAGATGATTTAGCAGTAGTTAAAACCGTAGTATTTGATAAAACTGGAACTTTAACCGAAGGCTTACTTCAAGTAACAGATATTGTTACCAAAAATGGTTTAACAAAACCAGAATTAGTAGAAATAGTAGCCAAAGTAGAATCCTTTTCCAATCATCCCATCGCCCAAGCAGTTAATAAATATTATCCCAGTAAAATTAATAATTCTGATGTGGCAAACTATCAAGAAATTGCCGGATGTGGAGTCAAGGCAAAAGTGGGAAATAAAACAGTTATTGCCGGGGGCGATCGCCTCTTACATTTAGAAAATATTCACCACGATATTTGTGATGTGGGAGATACGGCAGTGCATTTAGCAGTTGATAGTAAATATGCTGGTTATATTGTGATTTCTGACAAAATTAAATTCGATGCTGCCGAGGCAATTAAATCTTTAAAAAAATTAGGCGTTGAGAAAATAATGATGTTAACAGGAGATAATCAAACTGTTGCTAAAAGAGTCGCAGAAAATCTCGGTTTAGATGACTACAAAGCTGAATTATTGCCCGAAGATAAAGTGAATGCAATTGAAAAATTGGTGAGTAAAAATGGTGAAAAAGTTGCTTTTGTGGGTGATGGTATTAACGACGCTCCCGTTATTGCTCGCGCTGATGTGGGTATGGCGATGGGTGGTATGGGTTCTGATGCTGCTATTGAAACGGCGGATGTGGTTATTATGACTGATGCTCCCTCCAAGGTAGCGGAAGCAATAGAAATGGGAAGGAAAACCCGCCGAATAGTTTGGCAGAATATTGGTTTTGCTTTAGGAGTGAAAGGTTTATTTATTTTGTTGGGGATAGGAGGAATGGCAACTATTTGGGAAGCGGTGTTTGCAGATGTAGGTGTGGCTTTGATTGCTATTTTTAATGCTAGTCGCGTTTTGGGAGTGGGTAATAGCAGGTCTTAGTTTTGCGACATCTCCTTAGAGTGTGGGGAGGTGTGGGGAGTAGGGAGGTTCCATGGAACCTCCCTACCGAAATTAAAACCGCTACCTAACTCATTTTTTCGGCAAAGCACACCCACATTTTCGCACATGATAAGTAGGAAAAGTGCCATAAGATTTAGCCAAAGGAGTTTGCCCCACATAATCACAAGAAAACTCCTTTACACCTTCTGATGCTGACATAGCAGCAAACGCCTGACTTGAATACACTTTTCCTGGTGGCGTAATAGGTTCAATCCTAGCAGCATAACTCACATGAGTACCGCTGTAATTTTTCATCCCTGTGATGGGGTTAATAAATTGATAAACTAAACCAGCGTGTAAAGCTACCCGTAAATTCAGACCTGGTGGCAATCCCACTTTTTCCCAATCTGTATTCTGAACAAGATCACATAATTCCAAGGCAAATACACCCGCATCCCTAACACTGGGAAACACATAATATAAAGCATCTCCCCAAGTATTTTTCATCACAGGTTTAAAAGCAGACTCCGCTTCAAACTTCCCCACCGCTCCCAGAAAGTGTTCTACAAATATACTAATTTGCTTTTCCTTAAGTTTAGAATAACCCTTCACATCTGCAAACAACAATGCCATAATTAATCGGTCTTTGTCTTCTACTAACTCTTGTTGTAAACCAATAGGTGAAGTAGTCGCTGGTAGAGAAATCCGATTGCTCATTCTATTCACAGTAACTGCCTGTAAAATCTCCTCTAGATCAATAACTTCTACATAATGGTTACACTTTTGCCAATACTTGATCGCTTTGACTGTACCCCCGACTCCACCAGGTTGTTGATTCCAAACAGCCATTGGGATCAATTCCGTATCCAACTGTTCCGCCCGCATTCTTGCCATCCCGTAGAGGATACTATTAGTGTATTCATAAACAATATTACTTTGTTGGAGATCGTAATGGGTGGGAATAACTACTTCTGTAGCTTTTGCCAAAACTTGATCAAACCGCTTTCGCCAACTGCCACCAGGAATAATATCTACAGACTCTTTGATAAAATGTTCTCGTGCGTGGGGCAAAACAATATGAGCTTCTCCCTGCAATTCATACAACACTTCGAGGAACAAAATATCACTACCACAAGCTGCAGAAGCATAACCTAAACGAGCATCTAATTTAATTAGGCGATCGCGAATTGCCTCATAAACCTGTGACTCTATTTCTGGCGGAAACCTGGGTGTGGTGCGCCCCGGATCATCAATCATGTGACCGCTAAATACTACTACCTTGGGAATTTGGAAACAGCGCTTCATCAGTGCCATATCCCCTTGTCGATATTCTATAATCAGACTAGCGTTGCGACGGGTGGAACTGATATCCCCAAATTTGCCCCTAGCTAGTTCTACTGCTAGATTATACCATTTTTCTGCCTCCGAGTTTTCCTCCAAAATTAAAGCTGCTTCTCCCAATGTTGCTAGTATCCAGTAGTCATACTCGCTTCTTTGAGAAACTGGAGGCAATTTAGCCAGACATTTTTCCTGTACTTCAGCAGCGATCGCCCGCGCTTGTTCATCATCTCCCATCAACATTGTCATTGTTGCAGCGTTAATTCCCGGATAATAATCCCCACTCATCTGATAAGCTTGTTGATATCGTTGGGCTGCCAATGCTATTTGTTGGGTACTTTCCTCTGGAGAACTTGCTTGCTGCCACAAATCTTTATGAGTACGGGCTAACAAACTAATAGTTTCTTGATCATTTTTACCTGAATTTACTAACTCTAATAATAAATTATTTGCCCTTTGAGTTGCCCCACCTCTCGCCAAAGCTAAAGCCAAAAGTTGTTGTAAACGAATGTGATTCGGCCATTCTTTTAACCCTTCTGACAATACATCATAAGCCATTAATGGTTCGCCAAGTTTGAGGATATATTCACCCAAAATTCGGAATATATCAGGGGAACGTAGTTCTAGATTAATAGTTTCTCTACGAATTTCTTGTAAACTTTTTAAGTTCAGCTCTGATGAATTTTTTAAACTTTCTAAAATTAAAGATAAATTACTATCATCAACTACAGAAGTTTTTGCAGGTGCTTCTTGACTTCCCTCTATTTGATAACCTAAAGCTAAAAGAGTTTTAATTACTCCTACGGAAATAACACGGTCATAGTCTTTTTCTGACTCTGGTAATTCTTCATAGGGAACCAAACCCGGATGTAACTTTTGGGCATCATCTCGATTTTTTCCGTATTTCCAACCCTCAGACATTCGCTGCGTTGACCAAATTTCATGGGTATTTTTCGCTAGTAATTCTGTGATTTTTAAATGTTCTGTTGTCAGGGTTACATGGGAAGTATCTATGGGTTCTGGTTTATAGTTCAAAGTCTTCTCCTGATAATAGGTAACTAGATTGTTGTGAATCACTTGACATTGATCAATTATAATTCTACTATATATAATTTATAAACTCTTTACTATAAGACCAAAAACCCACAAATAAGTTTTGAAAAATCAATAATCCTATTGATTTAGGTTTAACTGTTCCCAATTATAGTTAAAATTATAGCTTTAGAGCTATTCTGATTATTGATTTTCCCAGTCTTCATAAATTACTTATTTTAGTTTTTTGAAATCAGTAAGCATCTTAAACTAACTTTTGTTTATGAACGAATTCTATAACGCCTTTATATCCTATGGACGTTCTGATAGTAAAGCTTTTGCTACAAAACTTTACCAAAACCTAACTGTCGCTAATTTAAAAATTTGGTTCGATTTAGAGGATATACCATTAGGAGTAGATTTTCAAAATCAAATAGATTACGGTATTCAAAGAGCAGATAACTTTATTTTTATCATCGCTCCTTCTTCAATTAAATCGCCTTATTGTCTGAAAGAAATTCTCCAAGCAGTTAAATATAATAAACGGATTATTCCCTTGCTTCATATCATGCCAAAGACTAAAGAAGAATGGGAAAAAATGCACCCAGACATTGGCAGAATTAACTGGATTTATTTCCAAGAAACAGAAAATGATTTTCAAATAGCATTAGACCAGTTGTTATCTGTACTTAAGAATCAGGAAACTTATGTCAAAGAACATACAAAAATATTAGTCCAAGCACTAGAGTGGGAAAGTCATCAAAAACAACATCACTATTTATTATGTGGAGCGGAAAGAAAGGCTGCAGAAAAATGGTTAAAACAGAAATTTTTTGATGAACAAGCACCTTGTTTACCTACAGACTTACATTGTGAATATATTTGCGAAAGTATTAAAAACGCTAATAATTTAATGACTCAAGTTTTCTTGAGTTATGCTACTCCTGATCGAGAGATTATGGAAAAAATTAGAAGTAGCATTATGAGAGAGGGACTAACAGTTTGGACAAACGAAACAGATATTGGATATGGCAAAGAATTTCAGGAAGAAATTCAAAAAGGAGTAGAAAGCGCGGACAACGTTGTCTACTTGATTTCACCAGAATCTCTCACCTCAGAATATTGCCAGAAAGAAATAGAATATGCTTTTGTTAACAACAAAAGATTGATTTGTCTATTAATAAAAGCTACCGATTTAGAAGAAATTCCACCTCGGTTAAGAGCAATTCAATTTATCGATATCACAGAAAATGAAAACCCAGAAAAATATGAAGTTGGTGTTAGTGAATTATTAAAGGAACTGCAGCAGGATGCCAAATACTATGAAAAACATAAAGTCTTATTAGTAAAATCTCTAAAATGGCAACGCCAAAACTACAACAAAAGTATTTTATTAAGAGGATACAATCTCCAAAATTATCAAGCCTGGCTAAAAATAGCAGAAACTAAAAAACAATATCAACCCCTAAAGATACAAAAAGAATATATTGCAGAAAGTTTACAGCAACCACCAGAATCTAGTACAGAAGTATTTATTTCTTATTCAAGAGCAGATTCAGATTTTGCGAGAAAAATTAATGACGCTCTACAAATACAAGGAAAAAGTACCTGGTTTGACCAAGAAAGTATAGCTTCTGGCACAGATTTTCAACAAGAAATATATAGAGGTATAGAAAATAGTAATAACTTCCTATTTATCATCTCTCCTAACTCAGTTACTTCTAAATATTGCGCTGATGAAGTAGAATACGCCCAACAACTGCACAAACGTTTCATAACTGTTTTATATAAAAAAACACCAACTGAACTCATACATCCTACCTTGGCAAAAATCCAGTGGATAAACTTTAACAAAGATGAACAAGACTTTTATAGCAACTTCAGCGAACTAATTAGAACTCTAGACATAGACAGAGAATATGTAAGTAATCACACAAAATGGTCAGAAAGATCCAGAGAATGGGAAAAGAAACAGAAAAATGATGACCTTCTATTAAGAGGAAGTGAATTTGCTTTAGCAGAAGAATGGTTAAAGTCAGCATTTGCAGAAAAAAAACAACCAACACCGACGAAATTACAGCAGGAATATATCACAAAAAGTGAAGCAGCTATTGTTGCAAATATCAAAAAAGAAAAAAGACAAGTCCTAATTTTAAAGTTTTGGCTAATATTAGCAAATATAGCTTTATCTATTTCAATAATTTTAGGAAGAACAGCTTTTTGGCAATATCGGCAAGCCATTTTGAACGAAGTTAAGGCTACCAGTAAATCATCCCAAGCATTATTTGCACTCAATAAAAGATTAGAAGCATTAATAGAAGCAATTAGAGCTAAGAAAAAACTCCAAAAATTAGGAGCAGAAAATCCTGTAGTCGATCAAACACTGCGACAAGCATTTTATCAAGCATTAGAATATAACCGTTTATCAGGCCATACCAACCGAGTTAACTACGTTACCCACAGCCCCGATGGTACAATGTTAGCCACCGCTAGCGCAGATCATACTATCAAAATTTGGGACCGAAATGGTGAATTATTAGAAACAATAGAAGGGCACAACAGAGAAATTTCTGTAGTCAAATTTAGCCCAGATAGTACAATACTAGTCTCTGCTAGTCACGATAAAACGGTAAAACTATGGAAAACTGACGGTACATTATTGCAAACTATAAAAGGCCATGAAGCAATAGTAACAGCAGTGGATTTGACAGCAGATGGTACAATACTAGCCTCGGCTAGTAATGATAAAACGGTAAAACTGTGGAAAACTGACGGTACATTATTGCAAACTCTCTCTGGTCATCAAGCAGGAGTGTGGGGAGTTGCTATTAGCCCTGACAACAAATTCATTGCTACAGCGAGTGATGACAAAACAGTTAAACTGTGGAAACTTGACGGTACTTTCGTGAGAACTCTCTCTGGTCATCAAGCAGGGGTGTGGGGAGTTGCTATCAGCCCAAATGGCCAAGTTATTGCTACTGCTAGTGCAGATAGCACTATTAAGCTGTGGAGTCCAGATGGTAAATTGTTGCAAACTTTAGTAGGTCATCAAGGAGAAATTTGGCGAGTCGAATTTAATACTCAAGGTGACAGAATTGCTTCCGGTAGTCAAGACAAAACTGTTAAAATTTGGAATCTCCAGGGTGAAGAATTGCAAAGTCTAGTAGGTCACGATGGTATGGTTAATAGCGTCAGTTTTGCACCAGATATGAAAGGTATTGCTTCTGCTAGTGATGATGGTACTGTCAAACTCTGGAAAGAAAACAAAGCTCTGATCACGACTCTTTCTAGTCATAAAAGTGGAGTCAATTCTGTAGAATTTAGTCCAGGTGGCACTAAGATCGCATCGGGAAGTAGCGATCAAACTGTTAAAATATGGGAACTTGAAAGTGGTCTAAGTTCTACTATTAGTAAACCAAATGGTACAGTTTCTGGTATTGATTTTAGTCCTGGTGGTCAACTCGTTGCTACTGCTAACTCTGACAACAATATTTATATCTACCAAAATGACGGCATTTTGTTAAAAAATATCAAGGCGCATAATGCTGAACTAAGTACAGTTCAGTTTAGCCCCGATGATTCTTTTCTCGCTTCTGGAAGTTGGGATAATACAGCAAAATTGTGGGAACTTGATGGTACATTAATCGGACATCTCAGAGGACATCAGGGTGTTGTCTGGTCAGTGGCTATTAGTCCTAATAGTCAGTTGATTGCTACAGCAAGTGATGACCAAACTATTAAATTGTGGCGTCGTAATGGTAGCTTGATATCAACTATTAATGCTCATCAAGCAGCAGTTTATGCAGTCGCTTTTAGCCCTGATGGAAAAATGATTGCTTCTGGGAGTGGTGATAAAACTGTGAAAGTATGGAACCTAGATGGCACTCTTGTGGCTACTTTTAATGGTCATCTAGATGCTGTAAAATCTGTTGTTTTTAGCCCAGATGGAGAAATGATTGCTTCTGGGAGTGAAGATACAACTGTGAAAGTATGGAACCTAGATGGGAGTTTGATTTCAACTTTGAGCGGTCACTTTGACAGGGTTAATACTATTGATTTTAGCCCTGATGGCAATTTAATTGTTTCTGGTAGTGAGGATCATAATGTGATTTTATGGAATTTGAATCAAAGTGTTGATTTGGATATGGATCAGTTATTGGTTTATGCTTGTGATTGGGTAGGGGATTATCTGAATACTAATGTTCTAGTAGATCAAAGCGATCGCCACCTTTGTGATCGTGCTGGTAATAGTAATTCACTCAAATAATTTTGGGCAATTATTCTCAGTTATATCATGTCCGGTTAAATACTTACATTTAAGAGGAAGGAAGGCTGAGGGCAAAAGTTTTTTTATCATTAATTAGGGCTGGATGATTAAATATTAAAGCATTGACAGATAAAGGTTTTAGCTATCTTGATCAGATATTTATATCTGAATTATGTGTTTCAATATCGCCATAAACAAAACCCAGTAGGGACGTTTCATGTAACGTCCCTACTATGGTCTACCGTACAGGAAAACCGCTGTAACTACTGATTAGCTGTTTCTTTTGCTTTAACTTTTTTCTTCTCTCCGGGCAAATACTCTTCTATATTAATTGCTCCTATTCCCTCTTTTGCCATTAGTTCAAACATTGAGCCTAACTGTACCCAAATCAATAAAGCCGTAGGAAAAACTACTACTGCACCCATAATTATTGATAACCATTCAACAATATTAAATGTAGAAAGACTAGCTGCTACACATAAAAACACGAATAAAGTCATGCCTAAATAAGCAGTAATTATATTCGGTGTTTGATAATTAATTTTCTGTCGGGAATTCTTACTTCTAGACCATTCAGTTAACTTGTACTCCAACATATCTTTGAAGATAATTCCTAACGCAATACTAAAAAATAATGTCAACTGAACTACTGTATAAACGGGAAAATTTAAAAAGGTGTCACTGTACATATTGATTTTTCCAAAAATATTAACAATTGTAAATCATATCACATCTAAAGGAATAAAGGTAGATATAGAGCTAAAGGACATAATAGACAACTCCGGAAAAGAGGGAGTAGCGCTGGGTAGGGGAGTAGGGAGAAATAATTGATGTTTTTTTGACGATAATTAATTGGATTTTTTATTATTGGAAATGTCTAATATTAACCATCAAATAATATTGATGCCAAATTTTGTAAAGTTGATTCTAGATCATCATTCACCACTTGTACATCAAATTCTCCAGCCTCCTCTATCTCTTTATTTGCCAGTTGGAGACGTTTTGCGATCGCTTCATCCGAGTCTTGTTCCCTACCCCGCAGTCGCTTTTCTAATTCAGCTATCGAAGGAGGCAAAATAAAGACTCGCAAAGCATCTGGAAAAGTTTGTTTAATTTGTCGCGCTCCCTGTACTTCTATTTCCAGTAGAACCGACTCACCCATATTAATTTTCTCCATCACCGGGGGACGTGGCGTACCGTAAAAATTCCCGGCAAACTCAGCCCACTCTAATAATTCTCCAGCCTTCACCATTTGCTGAAATTTTTCACGGTCTACAAAATAATAACTTTTCGCCTCCACCTCCCCCTTCCTGGGAGAACGAGTAGTTACTGATATAGACAAAACTAATTCTGGGTGACGTTGCAGTAGCGATCGCACTAATGTCCCCTTACCTACACCACTCGGTCCAGTTAAAACAATTAATTTACCATTTTGCATAATTATTTGATTTTATTACTCAATATTATTGTTAAACTTTTAGTTATTCATAACAGATTCTGCGATTAATATTTTTGGAGATTTTAATTATCACGCATTTGACTATCTTTATTCAAGATAAATCTATTGGCTACGGTTTCCGGTTGAATTGCTGAAAGAATTACATGATTAGAATCTGTAATAATTACCGCCCGAGTGCGCCGACCATAAGTAGCATCTATAAGTTGGCCTCTTTCTCGTCCATCACCAATGATTCGTTTGATAGGGGCAGATTCTGGACTAACAATTGCAACTATTCGATTAGCAGAAACAATATTACCGAAACCTATATTAATTAGCTGAATATCCATGAAAATTTATGTCCTAGTTAAAGTAATTAAGTTGTACGATTTAATCATAATTACAAAGTTTTTTACTTACAACCGTACAAGGCTTTGTTGCATCAATAGGCGATCGCCTTTCCCCTTCAATTTGTTAGTTGCCAAAATCTTAGAGAGTGTCATTTCAGTTATCAGTTAATAGTTATCAGTACCTGCTTCTGAAGCAAAAGGCTTGAAATTTGGAATATTTTTTTTTATCCCCTTAAAATGGGAGGCGCATACCCAGAATTTTTCGGTAAATTAAAATTCCCAAAAATCTCTAATTACTAAATTATGAAATTATCATTAAATATTGCTAAATTTTGAGAAAATATGAATGTTAAACATGAATTTTAATTATATTGACTAGATGTCAATACTGACTTATTTTTGGTAAAAAAAATGACTGAATATTTAGCTGGTTAAAAACCATCCACAGCACAATTAAATGATTGGATTAAATCTTTTCATACTAATGTTTTTTTAGTTATTCATAATGTATTAAAACCCGAAAAATGTGAGCTGCTCAGAAATGACTTAGACGAACTTTTTAAAAAAAGTATGGGTGAAAAAACTCACAGCTCGAAGAAAATAATGAAACGAATGTTTGAGCATTCCAAACATAATCTGGAGCTGTTTGGTATGGAACTAATTGTTACTTTTGCAGAACATTTAATCGGTGGAGCAAATGGAATAGGCTATTCTATTGATGATGGAATTCCTAACGCTAATGTTGTTCACGTTATCCACAATAACTCGTTGATAATTCCTCCTGAAACTGATGGAATAGTAAAAAATAAATGGCATCAAGATGATACACCACACATTCTCTCCCTTGATGGCAAACCCCTAACAAATTTTCGTCTGAATGTTCTCGCATTTACTGTTAATTATTATTTAACTGATGTATTGTCTATCGAAAATTGACCTACTCAAGTAATTCCAGGAGCGCATCTGTTTGGTAAGTTTTGCGATGGTGATATTTTAGGATATGAATATCGGGTTCATAGCTGCTTGGGAGCAATTGGTTCTGCGGTTTGTTTTAATAATTAAGTTTGGCATAGAGGTTCTAGAAATTCGTCTTATTTCTCCCGCTACAAAAGTTTGAGTTGAATATGAGAGCCAGACGGTTTTAACCCCTGGGTGAAAAATGAGACAGGGGATTGATCCGGTAGTATCCTACACAGTTGTGTCGGTTGGTCTTACCATCATCCTATGAGTAAATTAACTTTGACACTAAAACTACCTTTTTATCGACTCAACGCTTGTAAAGCTGATTAATTTGAGCGCCTAACTTTTCTCAATACTCAAGTAGCTAACACATTGGTGAAGGTCAATACTTCAGAGCGTCGCAAGTATAGGAGCAAGAATTTTCACCATGTTGAAATAGGTTCAATGTGGATTAACCAAACTATTCCTAATACCTGCGCTTTGACTAAGGTAAAAAAGTTTAAACCCTTACCAATAGAAGTCAATAATTAAGGGTATAGCATTAGTCGTCAAGGTGATTTATTTAGGGTCAGAGAAAACGGATACCTCTTTATGGTTAATTCAGCTTCACATCAAGAAATTTTAGATAAGATTATTAATAAAGAGGCTGTTAATGGTTCTCTAAAATTATCAAAATCTAGAAAAGGTATTTCGTCCGCACTAATTTCGGTATCTATGGATGTTCCGGATGCCAGATTAGTTAATGGTTGGATGGGAGTTGATAGAGGGCAAAATAATATTGCAGTGGCAAGATTACCTAATAGTTTTGGTAAATTTTTGGTTGGTAAACAAGTCACAAGTTTAAGACGTAAATTTAAATTGTTACGCTGCTTACTTCAACAGTGCAAAAAGCTGAGAAAAATTAAAGAGATTAAAAGACGTGAACGTAGAATTATGACTCACATCAATCATGTCATTAGAATCCACGCGGTTTTAACCCGTGGAGTGTCAAATTACACAAGTTACTTATGCTAAGAGATTAGTTGGAGATAAATATGCGCCATTTATGAATTATCAAATGCCTAGCCATTGCTATGAAGAAGCAGATGCAAGATTGAAGCGAATTTTGGGATTTATACCTAATGGTGCTTATGGTTGATTAGTAAGTAATTAGCCAGCTTCTTACAGAGGAACTGCGTTATCAACTATTAACTTATTATTAGCTAAAAGTTGCATTAGTCTAGAGGTAAATTGAGGGATAATTGAAAGTATGGATTCAAGCTAAATTGTTAATTTTAGCAGTTGTTTAATTTCCATCATAACCGGAAAGCTAACCCGTTAATAGCTGTTTGCGCAGCATTCCTCAGGAAATCCTTACCTTTAATATTTGGTACTAATTATTAATAGGGAGATGAGGAAATCTATATATAGCAATCCCAAATCGGTTGTAATATTTTACCGTAGAGGTTTGGTTGCCAAATCCTTTTTTGCTAGGATTTGGAGAACAAACCCCTACATTTTTTGATCACAAATAATTGAGGATTACTATATCTATATAGCATCAATTTCAGTATTTCATCTTAGACTAGCTGTAGGATTATTTTTCCTATTTTATAACTGATAACTGATAACTAAAATAACCGTGCAACCTGTTGACTTTACTACTTTAATTGCTATCTGTGCTGAACTTCGGGCCCAATGGCTGCCAGCACGCCTGGAACAAGTATATCAACGCGATCGCTTCACCATTGCGGTGGCCCTCCGAACCTTAAAAAAACGGGTCTGGCTAGATATTTCTTGGCATCCCCAAGCAGCTCGTATCTGCATTGGATACCCACCACCTCGTACCCCTGATACTTTTACCTTTAGCGAACAACTACGACATCAGCTAGGTGGGTTGGCATTAATAGCTATTGCAGATGTTGCTCCTTGGGAGAGGGTTTTGGATTTCCAATTTGCTAAACGTCCGGGAGAAAAACCCCTCTGGCATCTTTATGTGGAGGTGATGACCAAATATAGTAATGTTATTCTGACTACTTCTGATAATCTAGTTGTTACTTGTGCCCATCAAGTTAGTAGCCAACAGTCTAGTGTCCGGCAAATCCAAACTGGTCAACCTTATGAGCTACCGCCATCTCTAACTAATCCTATTCCGAGTCTGGAAGAAACTCAGGCCAGATGGCAAGAACGAGTAAGTCTGATTCCAGGGCCATTGTGGCGGAATCTGGTGAAAAATTATTGTGGCCTCAGTAAGGCTTTGGTACAGCCGATGATTTCTACTGTTGGTCTAGACTACGAAAAATCTACAGATAGTTTGACTGCCTCGGAATGGCAGGACTTATTTCAACTTTGGCAACAGTGGCTGAAAATGTTGGAAAATTTGGACTTTCAGCCTGGGTGGACAGCTACAGGATATACAGTAACAGGTTGGGGGGCCATAGAATCTGTGGAGACTGTTCAGGAGTTACTGAATAGGTACTATACTGAACAGCTTAACCAGCAAGAATTTAAACAACTACATCATCAAATTAGTCAAAAGCTTAATGTTTTAACGGCTAAGTTACAGCTAAAAGCTGATACTTTTACCGAACGGTTACAACAGTCTGATGGGGCAGACTTTTTGCGATCGCAAGCCGACTTACTTATGGCCAACCTTCAGGAATGGCAACCGGGACTGAAAATTATTTCTCTGGGTGACTTTGAAACGGGGGAACCTGTGGCGATAAAATTAGACCCAGAAAAAAATGCTGTCCAAAATGCCCAAAGTCTCTATAAAAAGCACCAAAAGTTGAAACGGGCTCGTATTGCGGTTGAACCACTGCTGGGGGAAGTTCAAGCAGAAATTGATTATTTGGAACAAGTAGAAGCTTTTTTATCTCAGTTAGATAGTTATCAAAGTCCAGAAGATTTAGAAACTTTAACAGATATTCGGGACGAATTAATTCAACAGGGTTATTTAAACGCCCCAGAACATCATCAGGATCGTCAAAAGGATACAGAATTTTATCGTTTTCAAACTCCTAGTGGATTTGAATTATTGGTAGGTCGTAATAACCGTCAAAATGATTTGTTAAGTTTTCGGGTTGCCGGAGATTATGATTTATGGTTTCATACTCAAGAGATTCCAGGCAGTCATGTTTTGTTACGACTGGATGCTGGTGCTGTACCGGACGAGGTTGACTTACAGTTTGTCGCTGATATGAGTGCTTTTTATAGCCGGGCCCGTCAAAGTGAAATGGTTCCTGTAATTTATACTAAACCTAAGTTTGTTTATAAACCCAAGGGAGCAAAACCAGGCATGGTTGTTTATAAACATGAGCAAGTTTTATGGGGTAAACCAGAAAGTGCTAAAACCCACATTGGCAAGTTAATTGAGATATAAAATTAAAACTATTTCAAAAAATAACTCAATAGTTTGTTACAATCAGTACATAAACAACGAAGTGAGACAAATAACCCGCCGATCGCTGCAAAGTTGGGAACGCGCAGCTAGCTAGGTTAATCTCACAGAAATAACAACGGAACATTATGTTGACTAAGGCCAGCTTCTGATAGCAGGTCTTTTTTTTCTGGTTAAGTGTTGATTAAGACTTATTGATATCTGAAATTATGCTACATATATAATAAAAAAAAATTTTTGTAGTATGAGAAAATCTGTAGTGCAAAAACAGTATAAACAATCTCTCATTGAGAATTATAGGTAGCGTATCATAAACCGTGAAGCCATAAGTCCAAAATTTTATCAGCAATAACTATGTCACAACAAAGTTTAATTGAAATCAACCAAAATGGACAACACCATCAGGCAAATTTTACCTCTCTACCAGAACTAGATATTGAGGCTATAAATAAAGAACTCGGTCAAGTGGATGCTCATACTCTAGTTAAGTGGGGATATGAAACTTTTGGAGAAGGTCTGGTGATGAGTACAAGTTTTGGTATCCAGGCTGCTGTTATGTTACACCTGGTTACAAGCATTGTACCTAATATTCCTGTAATCTGGGTGGACACTGGATATTTACCAGCCGAGACTTATAGATTTGCTGAAGAATTAACGGAACGACTTAGGCTTAATTTGAGAGTATATCAATCTCCGATGACTCCGGCTCGGATGGAAGCTTTACATGGCCGACTATGGGCCGAGGAAAATGTTGATTCCTTAAACCGCTACGACCAAATTCGGAAAGTTGAACCAATGCAACGAGCATTGAAAGAGTTAAGGGCTACTGCTTGGTTGGCCGGATTAAGGGGAGACCAGACGAACCATCGCAAGGAACTGAAACCTGTTGGTCAACAGTCGGGTATATACAAAATTTTACCTATACTACGTTGGAATGCACGGGATATTTATCAATATTTGACTGCTCACGATTTACCTTATCATCCATTTTTCGATTTGGGGTACACTACTGTGGGAGATTGGCATTCTAGTCGGCCTTTGACTGCTGATGATGTAGATGAACGGGATACTCGTTTTCATGGCCTTAAGCAAGAGTGTGGCCTACATTTGCCTAAAACGGAGGGGGAGTCTCAAAGTCTGGATTCTAGTTTATTGTGAGAAGGAAGGCAGAAGGTAGAAGGGAAGAAAAGCAAAATTGTAGGGTGCGTACTTACGGCAAAAATTTAGACTATTAAAGGGATTCAACAATCCGTCGTGACGCACCATTTTAGATGTGTCGGTTTAGTAACGCACCGCTTGTCCTAAATAAATGTTTCGGTGCGTTACGCTCCGCTAAGACACCCTACTAAACTATCGTGATGTTCGCTTTAATAAGCGTGAACCGAAACCTAGAAGACCCAAAGCAATTAAACTTAGTGCAGATGTAGGTTATGGTGTTGATGCACTCTCAATTTCTGTACCTTGCACAATATTAGCAATTCCTGTATTAATCCTCCTTCCATCTACGGTAGTCCAGCGAATATAACTAATTTCTTCATCGGCAAGTATTCCTAAAAATCCTACAGTTGTTGGGTCGTGATTTAATACAAAAGTGTCAAGAAGACCAGTAGTACCAAAAACGCTGACTGTTGCTGGACCAAAAGCATTAAGATAAGTATCAAATCCTACCGCTGCTGTGGGTGTACCAAATTCTACCGTAAAATCTTCATCGCCATGAGCAGTTAAGTATGCTGCTGGTAGTTACAGGAACTCCAAAATTAATGTATCCAGGTCTAGAAACCCATACATTAGGATGGGGAACACTAGCTAAACCTGTGTATGTATTGCCATTACTAACAAAGGACGGAAGAGCCCGATCTTTTGGTGCGAATCCCTCAAAGTCTTCTACTAAAGTTGTATTTGTTAAGGCATCAAAAGCATTAACATCAGTGAAAAACATTGTACTAGCATGAGCATTTCCACTAGCTCCTGCTACAACAATTAATCCTCCAATAACTGTTAATAATTTACTGAATTTAGTGGCAATTTTGATGGTTATTAACTCGTGATAGATTTAGTTAGTGTCAGTCCAGTAGGGTGCATTACATTTCATTAACGCACCACTTATCCCAAATATAATGTTTCGGTGCGTTACGCTCCGCTAACACACCCTACTAGACTAAATTTTTGACACGAATAAAATAGGATTGCCATATAGTCTTAATTCAGTGCCAATAGGGTGCGTTAGACAATTAAAATTACTCGCTACAGAGCAGTATTTAACAATTCGTCGCCGGGCACTATCTTTTTTTTTGAATAAAGCATTAGACTTCTCGAAAAATGAAAAATCAAATCAATTATTATCCATAAATTATCAATCCCACCCTGTTCCCTGTTCCCTCTTTTTCAGTTTAAAAATTCAGCATGATAACGAATATGATCTTCGATAAAAGATGCAATGAAATAATAGCTATGATCGTAATTTTCTTGCATTCTTAAAGTTAGTGGTAAACCAACTTTTTGACAAGCATTTTCAAACACTTCTGGGAGTAATTGCTTTTGAGCTAAAAAAGGATCGGCAGTTCCTACGTCAATTAAAATCGGACGATTATAACCAGAAGTTAAAACTAATTCACTAGCATCATAATTACGCCAATTTTCTTGATTTGTACCTAAATAATTTCTAAAAGCTTTTTCGCCCCAAGGACAACGCATAGGTGCCGCAATTGGAGCAAAAGCGGAAACAGATTGATATTTTTCAGGATTTT
>JASJEE010000100.1 GCA_030064835.1 Microcoleaceae cyanobacterium MO_207.B10
TTCCATGGAACCTCCCTACCAACTACGGAAAGTCGGTTTGAACGTCACGACAATGCGGAAGTTGAAAAGCAGAGGTTAGCAGAAATTGAAAAAATAGAAGAAAAACGAAAAAAAGTTTGGCGAGAGATTCGTAGTTCCGATCCAGTATTAGCAGGTCAGTTGCAGGTAGACTCAATGAGTATCCAGCAGATACAGGCATTAATAAAAGATAAGGAAACAGCAATACTCAATTTTTACACCACTAAAAATGATACCTATATATTTATAGTGCGTCAGCAGGATATTCAACTTTATACCTGTAGGGGAGAAGGTATTGAGATTTTCCAAAACTGGGTAGGTCAAAACTGGCTAAGACTGTACGTTGAGAATAAAGCAGAATGGCGTAACAACATGGGAGAATTTCTCCAACAACTCGCCCAACGCTTACAACTAGATCGACTCATTGCTCAACATCTCACGGACATCAAAGAATTAATTATTGTGCCTCATATATTCCTGCATCAAATTCCATTTGCTGCTTTACCCATCACAACAGAAACTGTGACTATCGCAGACAATGTACCTATGGATAATACCAAAGGCATGAAATTTAATCCGCGCCCCACTCAAACCCAAACCAAAACTATATCCAAAACCTATCTAAGTGACAAATTCCGTTTGCGAGTCGTACCCAGTTGCCAAATACTCAGCTATTGCGATAACCGCAATAAAAGCACCAACTCCCCAAAAATGGGAATAGTCGAAAATGCCACAGGTGACCTCCCTTTCACCGGATACGAATGCCAAAATCTCGCCCAAATGTTCCAAGTACCGAATAACCTGCACCTCAAATATAAACAAGCAACAGTCAACAACTACCGCCAACTCGCTAAACAAGTACAAATTCTCCATTCCAGTCATCACGCTAGCGCCGACTTAATCAACCCCCTAGAATCAAAACTAAAATTATTTGATGGAGAAGTCACCCTTGGAGATGTGTTTACCTGGCGTTTACCAGAATTAACCGATGTCTTCCTCTCCTGTTGTGAAACTAACCTCACCTTTACCAACCAACTTAACGATGATATTCTAACTATTGCAGCAGGTTTCCTCAGTGCGGGCGTCCTGAGTGTAGTTAGTACATTGTGGTCAGTGGAAGACAAATCTACTGCTGAGTTTTGCCAGTTATATTATCAGTTCCGCAATCAGGGAGAAACTCGCCCGGAAGCATTACGAAAAGCTCAATTTGAACTTCGGAAAAGCGAAAATTTCAAACATCCCTATTATTGGGCGGGTTTTGTTTCCGGTGGTTTACAGTGAGCGTTTGTAGTAGTAGGGACGTTGCATGCAACGTCCCTACTAGGTTGGGGAAAGATTGTTTATTAAATAAAGTTATTTAGTGAGACGTGATGTGAGACCAGCAACGCCGATCTAAAAAAACCAGGCGTTCGACCAAATTCAATTTTTTACATCTGTTATAGCAACTGGTAAACATAATTTTAATTAACTCAATAATTATGTGAGAAAATAGTATCATTCCTAATTTTTTCCTCAGCCAATGTTTAATTTTTCGGTCAAACAAATTACTATCACTTTACTTATAGTATTTTTCAATCCATTAATCGCACTTAGCCAAGAAAATCCTAGAGGAATTTGTCAACCTGAACTAACTAATGCTATTGATACTATAATTAATCGCCCGATTTTTGGTCGTTCTCGCTGGGGTGTTTTAGTCGAAACTTTAGCCAGTAAAACTACAATTTATAACCAAGATGCTGAATATTATTTCATTCCTGCTTCTACTGCAAAACTATTAACAACTGCAGCAGCATTACAAAAACTTGGGGCTCAATTGAAAATTAGAACTTCTGTTTATGGTGATGGTAATGGCAATATATATGTTGTGGGAAGAGGCGACCCTAGTTTAACAGAAACTCAACTAAAAAATTTAGCTCAACAATTGACAGAACAGGGCATAAAAACTATTAATCAATTAATTGCCGACGATAGTTATTTTCAAGGAACAATAGTTAATCAGAATTGGGAATGGGAAGATGTACAAGCAGGTTATGGCGCACCAATAAATAGTTTGATTTTGAATCAAAATGCTATAGATTTAGTTTTATCGCCTCAAGGTTTAGGTCAGCCTTTACAAGTTAGTTTTGTTAATCCTGCTGAAGCTGAAAAATGGCAACTTGAAAATAATTCTCTGACTGTAGCCACAAATGAAAAAGAATTTGTGGAAGTAGGGCGAGATTTTATCCAGCCAATAATTCGTATATCTGGGCAATTACGAGTTGGTTCAGCATCGGAACCTGTTTATGTGGCAGTTGTGGCACCTGTAGATAATTTTTTGAATCAATTTCGTCAGGTTTTAGAATTAGAAGGAATTAGGGTTTCTCAAATAGTAAATAAATCACAAACCAACTCTAATATTAACCTCAATAATATTAACCGCAATGAATTAGCTTTTGTAGAGTCTCCCACAATCGGATTATTGATAGAGGAAGTGAATAAAAAAAGTAATAATGTCTACGCAGAAGTTTTATTACGTCAAATGGGGGTTCAGAGTAGATTAATTCCTAATAAAAAATCTCAAAATGACACTTTAGCAAAAGGCTTAAATGAGGTAAAATCTGTTTTGACTAGATTAGGAGTTAAGCCAAATAGTTTTGTCTTAGCTGATGGTTCAGGATTATCTCGTCATAATTTAGTTAGTCCGGAGGCTTTAGTACAAACTCTCAGAATAATGGCTAATTCTCCCTTAGCAAATATTTATCGAAATTCTTTGCCTGTGAGTGGTGTCAGTGGCACATTAAGTCGGCGTTTTAGAAATAGTTTTGCTGAAGGAAATGTGCAAGCTAAAACAGGAACAATAAGTGGCGTTTCCGGTTTGGCAGGATATATTGAATCTGAGAATTTTGAACCTTTAATATTTAGTATTATTGTGAATCAATCAGATTTAGAAACTAAAGTTTTAAGAAGTGCTATTGATGAAATTGTTTTGTTACTCACTCAGTTAAAATCTTGTAGTTAAATGGAAATAATGAATCAAATTTTCCCTTGAACAAAACTAAATAATGCTACTATAGCAATATGAAATAATTTGAGAAAAAAACTGTAGGCTTTTGGAATATAAAGCCCTACAATAAAATATTACAACCTAATTTAGGATTCCTATATGAGACAACTATAGCACTATAATCGGATTTAATATTAATTATTGTTGCTCTTATTTAATAGTTGTCAGTAATACCAAATTCAATAAAGATTGTTACAGTAAAACCCCGGCATCCTTCGGAGCAGAATATTTACACTTCTTCTATTAAGACCTACCACCTAAAACCTATAACCAAGCAATGTAGCAATATTTTATAAAAATGGTATAACTTAAATATCTTGTGCTTCCTTATATTTATTTGTAAATAAATTTTATTGTATCATGCTACCAATTGTTCCACCTCCAAAAGGGTTCAGAATATTTTACTCGCCTGATAGTTATCTCCTATTAGTTTACCGTCCCAATGGGATGAGATATTTACTAATATTCTCAATTATTTGCATTTTCTGCTGGATGTTATTTTGCCTTTTTATTGCCACATTACTAATAACTTCATTTATGCTGACTCAAAATTATTTAATCAGTATTTTGACTTTTCTATTTTTCTTATTTCCCTTAGTATTATATTTTTTTGCTGCTAAAATTTTTAATCAAGTTTATATCATTATCTATTTTCTGCTAGGCATATTAACTTTTGACTTGAGAAAAGACAGACTAGTATTTACCAAAAAGCTAGGTATATTCAACCCAAACAAAAAAGAAATTATCAGGTCAAAAATTCAATATTTGCAACAAATTCAAACTAGCGGTTTTAAAGGCAATAGGTTTTCGTCATGGGGCTTATTAATCAAAACCTCCCATCAAGATTATTATCTTATTTCCTATCAGTCTTATGAAAAAACTCAATGGCTAGGTAATATTATTGCTGCATGGGCTAAAGTAAAGTATCAGCCATCATTCAAAAAATCTTGAAGTATTAGAATAATTTTAGTGGGCGGGAGCTATCGCTCTGTAGTATCAACTATTATTTTCTGGCAGAGATAAAAATCTCGTTTCAGATTTATAATAAATATTAGCTGTACTGCATATCTAAATAATCTTTATGACAACACAACTAACTTGAGACTTCAATAGCCTTGATAGATTTTCTTTTGAAAAATACTTTCAGGGTTCCTTTGATATTCAACCATATCTTAACTCACATCAAGGAGTTTTATTTGAGGCAGACTGTCTGAAAATTTTACCGAATATCAAAGATGAAATTGTTGATGTTATTTTTGCAGACCCTCCTTTTAATTTAGGGAAAAATTATGGCAATAAATCTAATGACTCTCTGGCAGATAGTGAGTATTTGAACTGGTGTTTTGCTTGGATAAATGAATGTTGTCGCATACTTAAACCTGGTGGCAGTTTATTCATTTATAACTTACCTAAATGGAATATTTGGATTGGTGTAGAAATACAAAATTGTGATGTAATTATTGAGAGGTTAAGTGAAGGCAACTTAGATTATCATAAAAATAATGATTATGTTGAAGGTTAATTTTTTGCTCTTCCAGATGTACCTTGAGAGTTGTTTTTATATTTAGTATTCTAGGAGCAACTGTCTTGAATAACTTATGCTCAATTTAATTAATCTAATCTCATAACAAATCTAACATTTCAAATATTTCTTTAAAATATGTCCTGTCATTACTCAATATTTCCTGAACCCAATAATTAATCAATTGCTGAAACATCTTATCTTTTGTTGTCCAGTTAACGTTACCATCAGCTTCTTGGTTAATTTGCATAACACATTTAATATATACTTCCCTCAAAAAATCATAACCAATATGACCATGAGATAACCATCTCACAATTTCAAAAGATGTTTGATTAATCAGTTGAATATAAATTTTATAATTTTGCTTGATTTCTGAAATTTTACTATCAGATACATTACGTTTATCTGTCAAAAAATCTAACCAATCTTCTAACAAAAAGTTTATTTCCCCAGAGGTTAACTCAATAAAGTTTCTCCACAAAATACCCGACTCTATTTTTTGTAACAGTTTACTTTTAGTAGCAGCTAAACCAATAGTACAAGCTGAATATATTACCGATTTAAAAATTTGTTTAAATAAATTTGTGGCTGTTTGGGGATTAGATATTGTTGTATTTATATTAAAAAAATTACTAACTATATCAAGTTCAAATAAATAGTTTTCTAATGAATGCCCTCGCGTTCTAATAATTCGTTTTTCTATATTATGTCCGGGAAAATTGTCTTGCAATATTTGAGTTTTTTCATAATCCCAATCAAATAAATAAAACTCCCTATCTATGAAAGCGATAAATCTCTGACTGTAAGGTTTATTAACTACACTATTTGCAATTTCCTCAACTTTTTCTTTATTACTACCTGTTCCTGATTCAGATTTAATTAAAGATTCTGCTGAATCTACAAAAACCTGTTCTGTTAGTTCTGGTTTATCTATTTCATTTGCTAGATAAGACAACATTCTTTCTATAAAATATTTATCATTTTTTCCTTCAACTAAAATATGTTTTTTACTACTAATTTTTAAGTAATTTCGATACTCTTTTGGAGTATATTTGGGAATGCCTTTTACCATTATTATTATTCTTCCTCTTCTTTTTAATTTTAATTATCTACTAAGTAGGTGGGTGGGAAAATTTACCAAGTATGTCATTGCGACTGGAACGGAGTGGAAGGAAGTAATCTCAACAGTTTCGATTGCTTTAACATTGTGATGTTTATTCGCGCCTCTTTACTTATTGTTATAGAAACTATTTAATAATTTTGAATTATCTTAGGTTCAAGTATTATTATTTCATCTTCATAATCAGCTCCTACTACTGGAGAATGAGTACAAGCAATAATTTGTTTTTCACCTAACTGTTGAGAGATTTTTTCTAATAATTTACGTTGCCAATCAACATGAAGAGAAATTTCTGGTTCATCAATTAAAACTATTTCTTGTTCGCTCATTTGAGAGACAGCATATATCATGGTTAAAATTTGACGTTCTCCTGATGATAATGCTTTACTTATTCCAGGAATAGCAGGCATACTATTATGAAATTTTATGCCTAAAGTTGGTAAGTTTTTGAATATAATTTCTATCTCTTTACTGTCTAAAAAAGAGTTAACAGCAGCTAGATATGTCTCAATATTATGAAAGTAAGTTTTCTGTTCATCAGATATTTTTTGCAGTGCTTCTCTGTAGGTAATTAAAATCCTGACAGCAGTTTCTTTAGATTTTTCATTAGCTTGAAATGATTCAACAGCAGTGCGGAGGTCTTCAAGCATTTGAAATTTAAGCTCGTCATTGAGTTGTTTAATTTCTTCTAGAATTGAATTTGAGTCTTCTTCTACAGGTTTTGAATTTTTAGAAAGAGTATTAAATATTTGAGGTAGAATGTTTCCTAAATATTTTTGTTCTGCTTCCTTTAGTTGATAAAAAGCTTGAGAAATTTCTTCGTTTAATACTTGCTCTATTTCAAGAACAGATGAATAGTTAAGTAAAGGTACAAAGTCTCCAAAAATTTGACGTGCAAAACGTGTTTTTAGTTGTTGCTTTTTTTGATCAGAAATATCTTTGAGCTTGCCACTTTCTTCCTGTGTTGATGCCCAAGCTTCTATCATACTTCTAAAAGCTGGAAAATAAGCAGCTCTCAAATTTTTTTCTGATGATTCTGAGGCTTCAATGTTTATTCTGACATTTCCTTTATTTAAGTCTGAAATAATATCATCTCTAATTAATTTTTGAATTCTTTCTGGAATTTCTTTTGGCATCCGTTCTACAATTTGACCAAATATTTCATTTCTAATATAACGATTTTTTAGAATTTCTTGCAGAGGAATTTTTTTTTCTTCTACTCCATCCAAAAATAATAAAATCTCCTCATCATTGCTATGACTTTTTAACTCAACTTGACTTTCATCGCTCATCCTTAGATTAATATAATCAAAATCAATAAAAGCAAATCTTTCATAGTCTTCATTCAGTAAATTAGCAATAATATGTAGCAAAGTAGTTTTCCCTTTACCATTTTTAGCAAATAAAACATTAACTCCTTGATGAAAATCTAAATTTATATCAAAAATTCCATAAATTCCTTTAGCTTCAAGGTGCTTTATATATACAGACATATTGTTATTACTCCTGTTGCAAATTACATTCTTTTTATTTGTTTTACCATCAAAGATAAAGATATATCTTACAAAGCAAAGCCAACTTAAATTTCATTAAAAATTGGTATAGCTAAAGATTTATACATTTCACTAGAAAAAGGTTTAAAATCATTATGTTTTACTGTTAAATGACAAAGCAATCTCATTTGTAACGGTGCTGGTGGTAAATTAACCCGATCTAATGTTACTTGAACTGAATTAGGAGACTTTTTCACTAAGGGAAAAACATCATTTAATAAATATCGAGGGCAAAAACCTAAAAGGTAAAAATCTTTTGTGCGTAGCATTAAAGCATTTGAGTCAAAATTGTTTTGCGCATCCTGCATTAAAAACAAAGTTTCTCCTACTTCTAACTTTTTGATTCTGTCAATAGTTTCAGATGCCATATATCGCAAACCATGGCTAAAGAAATATAGATGATAAACACCATTTTCATCTTGTTCTGGATAAGGAAAAATTTCATAATTATCTGTTACCTTTTTACCTCCGCTACGAGATAATAAAACCATAGGGTCATCTTCTGTTTCTGAGAGATTTTGCCAGCTAATAAAATCTGGATAATCTGGTCTAGTTTTCTTCATAATTCTATGAGAAAATACAGGTAATAATTCCTGAGAGCGATGAGTTTTATCAAATTCTTTTAAAGACCAAATTCCATAAAAACCAAATTTTTTCGCTTCTTCTGCACCTCTAAGATAAACAAACTCATACCAATTATTTTTATAAGTTAAAGAACCTACAGGAAACCAAGCACGAGTAAAGGAGTCTTGCCAAGCTAAGAATAATTTTTGCATTGCAAATTTTCTCTTATTTGTAAAAGTCTATTTTGATTAATTGTCAGAATTTCTTGAGCAAATTCAATAGAAATTTCAGAAATATAATTTTGAGGGATTCGTTCAAGTAAAGATAAAGTATCTTCTGCTAATATGTTGGCTAAATTTTGGAGCCAAATTAGAGAAGCTTGGGGATATTTTTGTGCTGCTTTTTCAAATACATCTAGTGTTAACATAGCTTTTTTATCTCCTATTTTATCATACATTGCTGACCTTGATTTAGATAGATAATTTTTAACAGCTTTATTATTTATTTGATTCTGTTTTTGAGAATCTGGTAATTCTCTACCCAGACTAGATGCGTGGTCAAATGTAGGAGCTAAATGTACTGAATTATTCATAATAAATCCCCAATTTTCGTGATGTCTATCGGTGTTACCTATCCAAGCATCTAATAATAAGTAACCAACAAAAGTTTCTATTGCTGTTTCAATACCTTCAGGAGGTTTCCAGTTTAAAGGTAAATTGATGGGCATAGAATTATTGGCGATCGCCTCAACTACAATATCAAGAGTATGTTCAGACACTCTGTAATTATTAGAACTAAATTCGGGATAACTTTCGTCTATTTTGACTAAAATTTGGTTGCCAAGAATAAGACTGTTATTGTCTGGTACAAAGGAAGGAGAAATTGTGCCTAAATTGTCTTTCCAAATTGCTAGTTCATAATGTGCATGAGGTAGGTTTAGTAACTCACATAATTCTGATGTTATTTTTTCAGCCCAAGCTTCTCCAGTATTAGGTCTAGCTTTTTTATATAAGTAGTTAATTTCATCCTCGCAATACCAATATTTTTCCTTAGTTCCTAATTGTTCATTTTCTGAGATTGAATCTTCTGAAACTTCAATAATTTTAAATAAATCGGACATTATTAGTTAGTTATTTTTCATCTAATAGGATTTACGCTGAGACGGTATAGATAACGCTCAATACTATTGTACAATAATTTTTCAACTCTATAGATAGTAGCTGTGCATAAGTGGTATCTAACTAATTTTAAATATCAATCAAAGCTTTTTTTGTATTTTATTTATAAATAGACATCTTCAAAAATAAAAAATCTAATTAATTCTTATCAATAACTTATTAATAACTTCCCCCTATTTACCATTCTATACTACCTATTATCTCTTTTCTGGAGATGTCTAATAAAAAACAAAATCATTTCTGTAGGTAATTATTGGTAATAAATGTTATACTATAAACTCAAACAATAACTAAAGTGATTTTGTGCAATATTTCAATACTCAAATTAAAATATATTGCTATCAAAACATTTTTTCAAACTTCCGACTTCAGAGGTCGGCACTAATAACTGATAACTAAAATGACTAAAACCTTCGACTTTCAAGAAGAATACGACATCATTGTAGTTGGCGCCGGACACTCCGGTTGCGAAGCTGCTCTTGCTTCCGCACGCCTCGGTTGCCACACCCTCCTACTTACTCTCAACCTAGATAAAATTGCCTGGCAACCATGCAACCCCGCTGTTGGGGGACCCGCAAAATCTCAACTTACCCACGAGGTGGATGCTTTGGGTGGGGAAATTGGCAAAATGGCAGACCGCACTTATCTGCAAAAACGCATTCTCAATTCTTCTCGCGGACCTGCTGTTTGGGCGTTACGCGCTCAGACTGACAAACGGGAATACGCTACTGTTATGCGTAATATTGTGGAAAACCAAGAAAATCTCCGAGTTCGGGAAAGCATGGTGACAGACTTAGTTTTGGGAGACAACGACGAAATTATCGGAGTAGAAACTTACTTCGGTGTCGCTTTCAAATGTAAAGCTGTCATCCTTACTACCGGAACTTTCCTCGGTGGAGTCATTTGGGTAGGTAATAAGTCGATGCCAGCAGGTCGCGCCGGAGAATTTCCTGCTATCGGTTTGACTGAAACCCTAAATAAGCTTGGTTTTGAAACCGGACGACTGAAAACGGGTACTCCTGCCAGAGTTGACAAACGTTCTGTTGACTACACCGATCTGGAAGAGCAACCAGGGGATGAAAAGGTGCGTTGGTTTAGTTTCGATCCCGAAGTTTGGGTGGAACGGGAACAGATGTGTTGTTATCTCACGCGCACCACTCCCGAAACTCACAAATTAATTCGCGATAATTTGCATTTGTCTCCTGTTTACGGTGGGTGGGTGGATGCGAAAGGTCCGCGCTATTGTCCGAGTATTGAGGATAAAATTGTCCGGTTTGCTGATAAAAGCAGTCATCAAATATTTATTGAACCGGAAGGTCGTGATATTCCAGAACTTTATATTCAGGGGTTTTCTACTGGTTTGCCAGAGAAATTGCAATTACAAATGTTGCGCAGTTTGCCTGGTTTAGAAAATTGTGTGATGTTGCGACCTGCTTATGCTGTGGAATATGATTATTTGCCAGCGACTCAGTGTTATCCGACGTTGATGACTAAGAAAATTGAGGGATTATTTTGTGCTGGTCAAATTAATGGTACGACTGGATATGAGGAGGCAGCAGCTCAAGGTTTTGTGGCGGGAATAAATGCGGTTAAATTTGTTAGAAACCAAGACATGATTATTTTCCCCAGAGAACAAAGTTATATTGGTACTTTGATTGATGATTTGTGTACAAAAGATTTGCGCGAACCCTATCGAATGTTGACGAGTCGTTCGGAATATCGTTTGATTTTACGGTCTGATAATGCCGACCAAAGACTAACACCTTTAGGTCGAGAAATTGGTTTAATAGATGACCGTCGGTGGCAGTTATTTGAGAGAAAGCAAACTAATATTAATGGAGAAAAAGCTCGGTTAAAGTCAACTCGAATTAAAGAATTAGAGGAGGTAGCTATTAATATCGTTGCCGATACTCAGACAAAAATTAAAGGTTCGATTACTTTGGCAGATTTGTTACGCCGACCTGGTTTCCATTATCTAGATTTAGAAAAGTATAATTTAGGGAATTTAGATTTGAAATTAGTTGAAAAAGAAGGAGCAGAAATTGACATTAAATATTCCGGTTATTTGCAAAGACAACAAAATCAAATCGACCAAATTAGTCGGCAAGAAAATCGAAAGTTGCCTGCTAATTTAGATTATTTTGCTATTGATACATTGTCGATGGAGGCGCGGGAAAAATTGTCAAAAGTTCAGCCTTTAACTATTGGGCAGGCGTCTAGGATTGGGGGAGTAAATCCGGCAGATATTAATGCTTTGTTGGTTTATTTGGAAGTGCAATATCGACTTGTGGGAGTTAAAAGTTAAAGGTTAAAATTAAAGAGTAATCTCTGACTTATTTTTCTGTATCTGTCGATAAATGGCAGGTTTGTAGGGGTTTGGTCTCCAAACCCTTAGTATTAACTAAATGTTAAAGCAAAGGATTTGACTGGATTAATTATGCTAAACACCATAATTAATTGGTGGTTTATACAAAAAAAAGTAGAACTAATTTTAGGAGTTAATTTTATGAAAAAGGAATATTAGGATAACGCTGTCTTGTTTCCTCAGACATTTTGCTCGCTGCCTCACCAATAATCATTAAATGATGAACCATCCAAGTCTGAATTAATTCATCCCCTGTAAACCTATCTTTTCCCTGAATTGCGTACTTTTCTATTTGATAAATTGCTTCTAACATATCTATCAATCTTTCCCGATCATCCCTCATAATTCTATTGCTTCCTCTAACACCCTTTCTCGAATTCGTTCTTTCAATCCTTCCACCGTAACAATATCAACTTTACGACCTAAAATAGACTGTAAATCTTGCATTAATCCCGAAGGAAACCAAGGACTAATCTTGTTTAAATCATAATCAATTAAAAAATCAATATCACTATTTTCGTCATCTTCCTCTCTGGCAACCGAACCGAAAATTCTCACATTGTACGCCCCATGTTTGGATGCAAAATGAAGAATTTCTTCTCGTTTTTCTAACAGTAATTGCTTTAGTTTCATATAACCCCCGTGATAAAAGTTTCAATTTATAAAAGGTTTGCCCATTGATTCAGAGTAAGCTATAAAGCCTCTCCATTCATGGAGAAAGAAGAAAAAATTCCTTTTAGTCAATCCTCTTATTTATAAGAATAGGTAATTATTAATTATTCATTATTAATTATTCATTATTGAATCTGGTAGCCAATCTTCATCTAATATCTGTTCCAGAGAATAAGGGTTAATTTCTGGTAACTGAAGTTCTGATTTAGCTTGAGCAATTTTTCTAGCTTTGCCATAAAGATAGTCAAGTCTTTCAGCTAAATAATTCTGTAGAGAAGAATCCCCCCTAACCCCCCTTCGTAAGGGGGGAATATTTGTTGTGAGTTTTAATTCCAATTGAATCCGAAAAGTTAAAATTTCTCCACGCCAATGCCTAGAGTTATTAGCTCTTTCTTCTGACCAATATTGATAAAGTAGTAAATGTTGAATAATTAAAGTCACCAAACTTTCAACAGCACTTTTTTCACTTCTACCCAAGGCTTCTAATTCCTCAATTAAGTTCTCATAATCTAGGTTTTCTAATTGACGATTATTTAGTAGTTTGATTGTTTCTTCTAACCACAGGAAATAATCTTCTTCATACAGTAATTTTAGATCGGTAATTTGATTAACCATATTTTATGTCTATTTGTGAAAAAGTTAGCGATCGCGCAACAAAAATTCGATAATTTTCGGTATCTGTCGATAAATAGCAATTTCGTAAGGGTTTAGTCTCCAAACCCTTTCTTCCTATTCGAGATTATAATCGTGATTTAATTGTTCACTATTTTAATTACAATAATTTTACCAAACATTATATTTCAGAAACCCATCCAGTTGTCCAGACAGCACCACCATAAATAGTTCCATCATTACCATTACCTGATTTATCCCTAACAAGATTACCAGAACCTTCATCAAAAGGCCAATAACTAATAAGTCCTGGTTCATTACCCCGAAGAGAATAAAGCATTTTAGACTCTATTTCAGCATCAGTTAATGCCCGATTCCAAATACTTAATTCATCAATTTTACCTTTGAAATGTGTCTGAGATTGATTAACTAAATCCCAACCAATTAAGAGAGGTTGCTCAGAAGCAAGATTGTAGTTTCCAATTCTAGAAGTTGTCAAAGATGCCACGAGTTTTCCATCTGCAAAATATGTTAGTCGATCCCCTTGTTTACGAGCAACAAAGTGATGCCATTGACCATCTAGCAAGTTAGGTTGGTCAGGATACCCAATCCAATTAATACTATCGAGTTGAACATAAGGTATTTTGTTCTTACTTCCTCTCCAACGACCATGAAATCCAAATAGAAATCCTATTCCTTCAGTTAGGCGATTAGACATAATCTGAGGGTGACGTACTTGTTCACTTTCTAATGCATAAACCAGTACAGAAAATGTGAAATATCCACTACCAATCTGGTTAACTACGTTAGTATTTGCAACTTGAACATAGTCATCAATTCCGTCAAAATATAAAGCGTGATTGCTTTTTTTATTACTGAAAAATCTCCAAACAATTAATATTATCACAGAAATTAATATAGCAATATTTATGGTTAGTAACAACTTAAAATAGTTCATTTTTTTATTTTTCTAAGGTTTATCTTGAACTTTATAAAAAAAGGAAATAAAATTTTTCTATAAATATTCACATAACTAGGATAAATCATATCTTAATTTAGATTATTTTAAAATTGCTACTTTATCCATGGAGGCACGGGAAAAATTATCGAAAGTTAAGCCTTTAACTGTTGGTCAAGCTTCTCGTATTGGAGGGGTAAATCCTGCTGATATTAATGCTTTGTTAATTTATCTAGAAGTAAAATATCGCCAGGATAAATTAAGTTTGGCTTAATCTATTTGGGTGTGCATTGCGCACCCTGCTGAGGGCAAATGGCAAAAAAAATTGATTGACAAAACAAGCAAATAATGATATGAAAGTTATTGTGCGATAAAGATAGTTAAAAGACTTACTCAAAAATCCTTTAAAGCCTCTAAATTAATTTATGGACAATAAAAAAATCATTACTTTCAGACACAAATTATAGTCCGTTTCTGGCTGTGGCCGAGATGAAACGTCTCATGGTTGCAGAGCAATCGAAATAAAGTGTCTTTGCTATTAGCAACTCAATTAATATTAGGAGATGAGGAAATTAGAAGTTTTATTACTTTTGACCCCCGCCTCGGCGCAGGGGACAAACTTTTAACCCGCGCCGGAGTCTACCCTCGCGTAGACGGGGGCGGAGACAAACTTTTGACCAGTGGTAAGACTTCTGATTCAAGGCATACTCAGTTAAGTAGTCTAGGAACTATATCTGAGCCAAATCAACTAAACTATAAATCTAAATTTGATTGAGGATAGGGAGTAAAAAAAAGAATTATGACAATTAACCAAAGAAGTACAGAACATTCAGAAAAATCTAGGTTTAAAGAACCTGTGTCTGTAGATAATCTTGCCGATAATTTGATGGAAGACTTATTCCATGATATAGACCGAGTATTAGATGGTGGTAGTCGTTTATCAACCAAATCTAATAGACCAGAAATAGTTTCCTTGGGACAAATTAAAGTGCCTCAAATAGTAGTCCCAGAAAAGAAGACTGAAGTTCAAGAAACTAGCAAAGAAGAACAGGCAAAATTAGTTAAAGCAGAAGCCGCGAAAAAAGAAAATCAATCATTAGATAAATTATTATTAGGGGCAGCTTTTGCATCTATATTAGTTACTCTTTCATTGTGGTTAGCAACTAGAGGTGGACTAGAGAAAATTTTGAGTTATTTAGGTTATATACAAAAGCCAAGTGAAACAGCAAAAACATTAAGTCCTAAAGTGGCGGCGGATGTACAATTTGCTGATTATATTGAGCGATCGCTAAACCTGATCGAGGAAAAAAACGCAACTCAAAAACAACAACAAATTCCTGGTATACCACCAGCCCCATCTAGTAACAACTTACCGACGGTGCCAGTACCTAGTAACCCATCCCCAAACGCTAGTCTTATATTACCCCTTAACCGACTGGTGGATTTAATGGAAGCGCAAGTAGCAAAAGAACCGATAACAGTTCCCGACACTAAAGTAGTAGTGATGCCACAGCTTTCGCCTGTTGTCCCTTATGCAGTAGCAGCAGCAACTACATCTGACGAATCTTCCCCAAAGCCATCAGCAGCATCTGCATCTAATGCTTCCACAGACGCTGCTAAGAAGGTTGAAGAAAAGTCGGAAGCAAAAGAAACACAAGCAAAACCAGAAACTACAGCAAAACAAACACAGGAAGTAGCAACCAAACCAGAAGCAAGACCAGAAACTAAGCCAGAAACTAAAGCTCAGGCGGAACCAGAAACTAAACCAGAACCAAAACCAGAAGGTACAGTAGAAGCTGAATCCCAAACAGAAGCCAAAACGGAAACTACAGCACCTACAGAACCGATCACATTACCCCCACCTCCACCAACAGAAATGCCTTCTGTGGAGACGGCAACTAATGAAGTTCAAAGCCCAATAAATACTCTAGTAGGTATATTAGAGTTAGGGGAACGTTCTGCTGCTCTATTTGAAATTGATGGGGTAGCCCGTAGGATATATGTGGGTGAAAGTATTGGTGCCAGTGGTTGGAATCTTGTAAAAGTTTCAAATCAGGAGGCTGTAATTCGCCGTAATGGTGAAGTTCGTTCTGTTTTTGTGGGGCAACAGTTTTAATTATAGATGGCAGCAAATTCAAGTTTTCCAAGTTAAAAACAAATTCCCCCACTCTTGAATTTTTTATCTATATATTGACCAAAAAATCAGGTCAATACCCTTCCCTTCTCAGGGAAAAAATAAACCCCCGCCAGCGCGGGTACAAGCTTCAGTATTTCAAGTTTATACCTGCAACCGGAGGTACTGATAACTGTTAAGTGTTAAGTGTTAACTGATAACTGATAACTGATAACCTATGGGTTTATTTGAAGATTTCAACCAATTTCTCGAAACCAGACTAGAAGAGTTCCTGCGGAGTCACCCCCATCTAGAACTACAGGCACTTGAAGAACAATTACGCAAACAAGAAGAAGATACCCTGCGACTCATTGCTCAACTACAGCGCCAAGAGAAAAAAATAGAGCAAGATATTCTCTCAACAGCGCAAGAAGTCAAACGTTGGCATAGTCGAGTACAAAAAGCACAAGCAGCTAATCGTTCCGATCTAGTGCAAGCAGCACAAGAAAGGGAAGCCTCTTGTTTGCGACAGGGTAATCAACAGTGGGGTCAGATGCAAGGATGTAAACAGCGTATCCAAAAGGCAAAGGAACTTTATTATCAGATTAAACAACGCCGTCAAGAGGTGCGAGAAAAAGCGGCTGTAGCTGAGGCCAATCGTTATGCTGCTAAGAATGAAAAAAACTGGGAAACTGATGGTTGGAATCAAAGCAGTTCCTATAATTCTGGTAATTTATCAGATCCGTTAGAGCAACAGTTCCAAAGTTTGGAAACACAAGAGGAGTTAGAGCGAATGAAGCGGAATCTGGGGAAATAATATCAAATCCGGTGACATTGTGTAATTAGATAGAGAGTAGGGGGAGTAGGGGCGATTCGCGTTTGCGGAGCATTCCAGAACTGAAATCGCCCGTATAGGAGTCTGGGGAGTCTCTCAGTGCGGTCGCCTCGCTCGCTATAGTAGCTGTGGCGAGATGGGGAGAACCAGAAAGAGGCAATTGACTTGCGTCTAGCGCTATTCTGTACAGAAACTATCAATTATTCCTAACTCGAAATAACACAGTAAAAGGGCTTTGTTGCATAAAGATAGCAAATAGGGTAAAAATATGCAGTGCGTAGCACAACAAATCTAGACCAACATAGAAATGAGTAAGTCCAACTCCAAGTCCAAGTATCGACTCAGCAACTGGTCTGAATATGATGCTTCCCTGTTTGCGAAGCATTCCGAAGGAAAGCAGAGAGGAAGTCTCACATTTTGGCTAAATGATGAAGTAATAGAGGAGTGGGTAAACCAACAAAAAACTGGACGTAGGGGAGCATCAAATACCTATAGTGACATAGCTATTGAATTTATGGTGATTATACAATCACTGTTTAGTCTGGCTGGACGACAGAGCGAAGGTTTTGTGGAATCTATATTTCAATTGATAGACTTAGATTTACCAGTACCAGACCATAGCACTGTATCCCGTCGCTTGTCAAAACTGAATGTTCAATTACCAGTTATACCAACTAATGAAGCCATT
>JASJEE010000101.1 GCA_030064835.1 Microcoleaceae cyanobacterium MO_207.B10
CGGAGTATCTGAGGTTTACACAGTTGGTATATGAGTTTGCGTTCAAATTTCAGGATGAGGAGTTGATGAAATTACTTGAGAGTTTTCTGACAATAGACAGTCAAAGTTAATACGAACTTGATCAATGTTTATTACAAATAAATTTCTAGCTGTTTTTATATTTCCTCCCAAACTACCGACACTTCCTATATCCCACTCCCTCCTGCCCACAAATAAAATTTTAGTCCGAGCTAAATAATAAGAGGGCAATTACACATAAGAAAGGAATGTCGATGCCCCCTGATGAGTTTTTTAATAAAGTTCAATGAATTTCTATCCTCCCAAACCCAAAAGGTTTTGTAATATCATTTGATCTTCCCCTTTGAGTTGAAAGCGACCATTTTCAATATCTCTAATCCAACTCTGACTTTTTCCTAACATATTTGCCAACTGTCTTTGGCTCAATTGTTGACTCTTCCGAGCGTTCATCACCTGTTCTCCACAGATAGCTGCAGCTGACAGTTTCTTGGTTCTTTTTCGCTTAGTCGTATAACGAAGTTTCTGTTTTTCAAAATTAGCCAGATGCTGCTCCCATTCTTGAGGTAGTTGAAACCACAAGATTCGAGCATTCATTAACTGTTTCCACTTGCCTCTAGGACCATGATCTGTTAGTCTCTGGCTATTGCTACCATCATTAATCCAAAAATCCAAAGCCTCATCACCATCATCAGGTAAGGCTGCTAACTTTGCCCACATTGGTTGAATTTCTTGGGGATAAGTTACAGGGTCAAATACTGGTTTGAGTCCATAATGACTAAGAACTTCTAAGTCACTTTCAAAAGTGCGTAGGAGTCGCTTTCGGTCATCCCGGAAGGAAGCAGCCTGGGTAACTTTTTCTTCACCATAAGCTACTCGCATTAAAGTAGGTACAGTCAGTCGTTGTTCTCTACCCATTTTGGTCTTAAACAATAGCCACAGTAACATCCGAGCAGTTCCTTCATGTTGCTGCCAGATACTCATCACCGCACTTAATACTGATTGGGGTAAAATGCCGTATTGGTAAAATGCTGTGCGCTCTTTGCAAGCTTCCCTATTGAGGAAATATTTAGCCCAGATACCAGCTCTAATTTTAAAAGTCAGACCAATAAGGTGTTTACATCCTGTGGAGTCTTCTGAGAAATGGTGCTGAATTTCTAGCAGATCCCACAATTTACTTTCTGGTACTGAGAAAGCATTAATTCTACCTTGTTGAGGCCAATCAATACTGGTAGTAATTTGGCACGGTTGTTGAGCTAGGGCTTTGATGATAGAAAGTTTGGTTGCCTTACTCCAGTCTTTACGTTTTTCTAGCCCTAAATATTTTTCTATTTGGCGATCGCTAATAACAAATTCTTGCTCCCATGGTTTATCTAATACTGTGGCATGGGCAGCATAAATTAGATGCAGACAAGCAGCCCTAATATCTAGCCCTTGAATATCTGCCTTATTTGTGATATTATTTTGAGTAGTTAGTATTGATAAATTCCCTAAGTTCTTGGCGATGCCAAAACTGATTGATCCCTGGCCTTGCTTAATCAAACGTTGATATCTCAATTCACCTTCTGCATTCACTTCCCAAGGTAATGATTGTCTTTGTGTGAGAATATTGCAAGCTTCCCAGATTACTATAGAAGAAGCAAAAGGGCTATGCTTCCCATCTGGAAATAAATCAGAACTTGTAGGTGTTCTAGTCTCAGCCTTATACCTACCTTTTTTAGAATTAGTTGGAATAGGGCTACTAATAGAACAGTTAACTACACACTGAGGTTCGTCATAATAGCCCTCACAACTATTACAGAGTTTAGGATTAATAGAGTATTCTTCATTCTCAACTGTAATTGCACCTGTTGGGCAATGGATTTGGGGTAGACAGGTTGTACATCCGATACAGTTTTCCGTCATTTTGTGAGTCATAACTCGCACCTGTTATTGCTTTTCAATGGTTAAGTGTTTGTCATACTGCTTTTTCTGTTTGTCGATTTAGTCAGCTATCGCAATTCCATATAATAGTGATGTCCTGATTTTTCTATAACTAACTATCGATAATATCAAGTTCAAATCTCAAATCTTGCCTATTGATTTAAGTATTTTTACTCAATTACGCTTTTTGCTTTTAATAATAATTAATATTTCATAAATCTTTTATAATATTTGTTCCTGATGAGCAAATTAATAGTTTTTTTAGATTTTACTATGGAAATATTAATGATTATTTTCTATTAGGCTACATCAATACATTTAATTTGCAATCATTGATAATTTTAAATAATTCATTGCCTGCAATAAAAGAAAATAAATCAAGGTAAATGCTATAAAGTATAATTAAAACACTATTTATCAGCATTTTACCCTGAATTCATGATTTTTCATACTATTATTGAGAACGTTCTACAACCCTTTGATCAAGTTGTTTTTTTGAGGTACTTAGTTTCTGATTAAATTGTATTTTTCCTCGAGAAAGGCGAATATTTTTTTGTTTAAGAATTCTCCTAACTTGAGTACCACTAAGTTTAATCCCTGTCTGTTTAGCAAGATAGGTTGCTAGGCGTTCTCCACTCCAGTTTCCACATTCATAACCTAATTGGCTAGGAGGTTTTTTCGTAACTTCCATCAATAGCTGAATATATTCATCAGTAGCTTTGCGAAAGTTACCATTTTCTCGCTGATCTCGTAAGCTATCTAGATGATCGGGGTCTCCATGGGCACACCAATAAGCAACTGTTCGATAAGAACAACCAACAAACTCAGAAATTTCTGAATAAGTTTTTCCATCATTTAATAGCAGTAACATTAATACTCGTTCTCTGAAATGAGGACAACTGCCCTCTCTTAAGGCTTTCTGCAGTCTTTTTTGCTGCATAGAACTGAGAAAATTTTTAGCAGGCATAACAGCCACCTCAGTTTGACAACTTATGTAACTTAGTTGCACAATATCTATATCCGTTTCTTCATACCCTCAATTTGAGAATATGACCCAAGCCAGACTTAGGCAATAGCTTGCATATAGCAAAGTGCTACGCTAGACTTAAAACAGAGTTAAATAGATTATTTGTGCCTATTTCGTCAATGGTTATGACTTCTCTATAAAAAGGATTAACAACAGGATTGAAGCTAGCCCTTATTTTTAAGAATTAATTTGGCCAAGATATGAGAATTGACATCCTCCCGACCCTGCTCTGATGAGACAGCGCGGGATTCTCGCTCCATCACTGATAGGGGCTTTCTACTGCCTCTGTCAGAGGAGCTTCGCTAACATCGCACCTGCCTCCAAGGCCGAACTTTTTCTGGTCTTGGGGGTCTCCCCCATGAGCGACTGGCGCTGACACTGCTAGCCCTGCAGGCTGATTTTTCACCATCGCACACTACTGTAAATACCGCAATATTTATTGGTTTTCCAATTGCGTCGCTCCCCTCCCCCCCTTGGAAAGGGGGGTTAGGGGGGATGGAGAGCGCGGGTCTTCAACCAACGTTGAGATCAAATTATTGGGACATAGCTCGGTCTCATGCGTTAGATAATCACTACTAATCAAAGCATATCGTTTTCTCAGTGACTAACCTGTAAAAAAGCTGACAGTTTATCCGGCGATCAATTGCTCCAGGTCATTTCAGTTATCAGTTAACAGTTATCAGTAAAAATATTTCATGACTTGCCGAGGAAATGCTCTATAAAACTTCGATGCTACAGTAATTTCAGGTTATTATTTCACATCATCTTGCCTTTAAATTCTTCAAATTAGTTTTACGTCGCAACACAACGTTGCGTATTTTCTTCTGACATCAACTATATGAATATTTCTTCGCCGATAGAAAGTGCTGATATTAAGTAGAATGCTGTTGACAATATTGCTTGGTGCATCAAAGATGATAGATTTTAGTGATGGTAGTTTGTAGAGTTGACTATTTGTTCGTAGTTATTGTTCTTGAGCTACTTTTTCTTATCCTACCTCTGCCGATTTATTGGCTTTTTATTCAATTTTTTTTTTGCAACTATTTAAGCCAGTACCTTTGCCGAATGTAGGGGGCTAACCCCCTACTTCTTCATAGATAGACTCGCTTCCGTTTTGCAGTTGCCAAAGCTCATAAATTTTAGGCAAATTTGTACTGTTGTCAGTATGACAAAATTGTACAACTTACGATGTTAGAGTTTAAACATCCGAAGTAAGTAAGGGAGTTCAGGCTGTTTAGTAAACCACTCCACTAATACACCTGAACCTGATACCCCACAAACTTCTATGTCAATATTTCTGAGTCGATTTTTTTCCCATCTCATACAGAAGCAGGAGCATGAGTGAAGCATTTCTTACCACAAATATTGGCACAAGCTTCGCATCCAATGCAGTCATCTGCATTAGCAATAGTCATGATTTTTCTCAATACTTCATCATCATCATCTTCGTCATCATCGACGAATTCTCCATGTTCATTGATGGGTCTAAGTTCTAGAACATTTCTATGACAAACTTTAAAGCAACGACCACAACCTAGACACTTGTTCATGTCAATAGATTCGACATACTGAGGAGTCCAAGCTGTACCGCCTCTAGTTAAAGCTGTTAATGTTGCCATTACATTATCTCCTTCAAAAATAGACTGAATGTTTTGTTGCATCTTTTTTATATACTAACTTTTTGGCAGAACAAAACAGTATTTTGGTATACCTTTTTTGAGGTTTTTATGAATATTTATTTGGGCGTTTTTTAGGTATTTTAACTATTAAAAATAATTTGCAACTATTATAAAAAATAGTCTTTACTACCTCAATAATTTGACAAAAAATATTTTTTTTAGTTGTACTTCGTCGTCATATATGTTTTGAGCTTTTCTAGTATTCCTTATTAATTGAATAATTAATGTTATCTATCAATCAAATTCACAAATTGAGGAAAGATTCATACTAGACATAATCTCAATTTTGAATTTAACAGAACGTGAATTTGCCAGTAAAGATGAGAGAATAACGAATTAATTAGCCCTAAATGTTAGTGATAGTTTGACCTATCACCATAGATTTAAGTAGGCATCAAAATTCAAGGTAAAATAATTAGAACAAGTAAATTTTCCCAAATCATTTTTATTTTAAGTTTCAATTCTGACGTAGAGACGATTAATTATCGCCCCTACATCAGAATTAACTTGGTTTATGAGTAGGAACTGAATAACTTGTAACTAATTTAAAACACCAATTACTGCATTTATCAATATATAGGAATTAATATTTCAAATACAGTACCTCCATTTTTATTAGAACGACATCTCAGCTCACCTTGATGCTTTTCGACAACAATTTGGTGAGATATTGATAATCCTAGACCCGTACCTTTACCAACAGGTTTTGTCGTAAAAAATGGGTCAAACATCCTTTTTTGAACTGACTCATTAATGCCTGGCCCATTGTCATAAATTGAAATCATCACAAAATCTCTGGTTACTTGCTCTGTTAATTCTGTTTTGACCTCGGTTTTAATATTGATTACTCCTGGTATTTCTTGCCCATCTAAGGCATCAATAGCATTAGCAATAAGATTCATAAAAACTTGATTCAACTGACTGACATAACACTCTATTTTAGGCAGATTCCCATATTCTTTAATAATAGTAGTTTCTGGTTTTTTACCTGTAGATTTAAGACGATGTTGGAGAATTAATAAAGTGCTGTCAATACCAGAATGAATGTCTACTTTTTTCATCTCTGACTCATCTAAACGAGAGAAATTTCTTAGGGA
Source organism: Microcoleaceae cyanobacterium MO_207.B10 (assembly GCA_030064835.1). Classification (GTDB taxonomy): domain Bacteria; phylum Cyanobacteriota; class Cyanobacteriia; order Cyanobacteriales; family Microcoleaceae; genus JASJEE01. The sequence goes on from JASJEE010000101.1 coordinate 5,742, forward strand.
TAAAACCAACTCTCGAATCCGGTTAGCACCCATATTCATAGATTCAAGTATTTTAGGTAAATCTTCTATCAGAAAATCTACTTCCGAATCTTCAGCAAAATCTTTAATTTCTGGAACGGGTTCTGGATAGTGTTGTCGATATAATTGCACCAGCTTTAGTATATCTCTAATATAATTATTAGTATGGAGAATATTGCCATAGATAAAACTAATAGGATTATTAATTTCATGGGCAATACCAGCAACCATTTGACCCAAGCTAGACATTTTTTCTGCTTGTACTAATTGAGCCTGAGTATTTTGCAATTCTTTTAAGGTTTTTTCTAATTGCAATGCTCGTTCTCTTTCTCGTTTTTCTGACAATTTTAAGGCAATTTCTGCCTGTTTACGCTCTGTGATATCCCGAATAATCGCTAAAATCTCATCTGCTCCACTCTTCACATAACGAGCTTCGTAATGATAGATATTATTATTGATATGAATAGCGTATTCACCAGCTTGTACCGTGCCAGTTTCTAGAATTAGTTTTAAATCGTTGCGCATATGAACAACTAACTCTTGAGGAAATACTTCTTCTATAGTTTTCCCTAATAATTCTACTGCCTGTGGCGCATTTTCATCATCCTTTGCCGGAAAGTAATCAATCAAAACACCCTGAGAATTGAGACGCAAAATTAAATCAGGAATAGCATTTAAGAGGCTTTTATTTTGTTTTTGACTTTCTTGTAATGCTTCTTCAATGCGCTTGCGTTCAGTGATATCAAATCTAATAGCTAAGTATTGATACGGTTGTCCCGTATCGTCTAAAAAAGGTACAATAGTCGTATCAACCCAATACTCACTACCATTTTTAGTTCTATTTTTGATTTCTCCTCTCCAAACCTTACCTGATTTAATCGTAGACCAAAAATCTTGAAAAAACTCGTGAGGATGATGACCAGAATTGAGCAGACGGTGACTTTTTCCGATTAATTCTTCCCTAGTATATTCAGATATTTCATAAACTTTATCATTCACATATTGAATGATACCTTTGCGATCCGTAATGGCAACGATCGCTGCTTGATCAATAGCAAATTTAATATCAGATAACTCTTTGAGAGTTTTCCGCAATATTGCTTCAAACGCACGACGTTCCGCTACTGCTCTACCATAGTTAGTGAGAGTTTGTTGCTCATGATTATTTGCAATTAAAGTGGCCACCATCTGGTTCACTTCATAATAGCCATAATCATATTGGTTCAGAACTCGATTTGCTTCCATCGTTCCAAGTTACTCCTGTTTAGTTTTTATGCACTCCTGAATATTTTGACTTCACTTTTCGGTTAAGAAGTATTTGTAGCTGTGGCACTCTTAACCAGTAAATGCAAAGCCTATAGTGACAACTTAAATGTTGTTGAATACCAGATAGTGGGTTAAATGTATTAAGATTCTTACATTATATTAAGAGCATATAATTTCTCTACTTTTCAGTTTAGTTAAATTAATTACCAATTTCTAGATGTTTAAGTAAATATTTATTTCTGATTATTAACTAAATATTATAGAAATATTAATATTCAATGCAGTTATTATTAATCTGAATTAAAATTCCACAAGATTATCAAATTTTCTCTCCAGCAATAACTAAAGCCTTATTCTCTCCTGGATTCTGGCTCCTAGATTATTAAACTATACAATACCAATGCTACGGGACATGATATTATAGCAAATTCCAAGTATATGAACTACAGATATTAATGTTCAAACCTCTCTAGTGCGGACATCTTGCCCGCTATGGTTGTACCTCAAAAAGGTGGAATCTGCTGTATAGAAGCCATTTGGTATCTTGGCAAAGTTGCGAGTTTTTGGCTCATGAGTCAGGAGTAGGGGTGATTCGCGTTTGCGTTAGCGTAGCTCCTCTGCAAGAGGCAGCATTCCGCAGGAAATCACCCGTACAGAAGTCAGGAGATTAAGAAATAAGATAGGGGAAAAAGGTAGAAAAATGCTCCCATCTCCCCACCCTCCACACACTTCCCACACTCCCCACCCCCATCATGTATAAAAAAATAAATACCTTCAGGGGTTCTATATACAAATATTCAACCGGAACTGACTTTGCCCCTTCTGACTTGCTAATACGCATTTTAAATGCGTATTAGCTTATTACTACTCGCCTACTTTGAAAAAAGTTTCAGGAATTTCTCACAGTCTGCTCAGTTTACTGACCTAAGTTAAGGATGTAGGATGTCGATCCTGCAATCCCAAAATCATTATGAGAAAAAGTTAAGATGAAACGTCGATATTTTGTCCTATCTTCAGTTAGTTTCGGGTTAGCCATAGGGTGTGCTTCCCTAAAAACGAAAGATTCCTCTCAGCCATCAGTGGAACTATCCACCGTAACCGTAACACCTGCTACTGCCGTATCGTCCAACAAGGCTGATGAATCTCAAATAGCTAATGTCACAGAACCGATTTTTGCGGAAAACGGAGTTGCCATTCGAGGTGCTGACCCCGTTGCGTATTTTCAATTAGGTCAACCTGTCCAAGGAAATCAACAATTTACTCACAACTGGATGAGTGTGAATTGGTGGTTTTCCAGTGCCAAAAATCGCGACTTGTTTGCAGCTTCTCCAGAACAATATGCCCCGCAGTATGGCGGTTTCTGTGCTTTTGCCGTTGCCAATGGATACACTGCTCCTATAGTTCCAGAAGCCTGGAGCATTGTCGAAGGAAGGCTATATCTCAACTTCAGTTTAAGGATTCGTGATCGATGGGAACGCGATATTCCAGGCAATATTGCCCGCGCCAATGAAAACTGGCCTGCTGCTGCCAGCAACTTTCGGCGGTGAAGCTACTGATTATCCGGACATGAATATTATTAGACCTTTCCGGAAAAGAGGTAGCAGGGAGCAGGGAGCAGGGAGAAATAATTGATTTGATTTCTTAAAGCGCTTTTCGCTCTTGATGAACCACCGGAGCCATAAAGCGCTTTTCACCTGAATAGACCACAAAATCAGCATTATTGGGATTCGCAGCCCTCCTTTCACCGCTCCACCTACCACCTAGATTTTTAACTGTGGTTTACTCATATAAAAACTGCTGTATTATTGGAGATGTCTATTGAAGTAACAACAAACGTAAAGGCTCCAGACAAACCTGCCAAGGAAAAGGACGGTCTTTAATTTCATTCCATTTTTCCTTGAATACCTCTGCTTGCAGATGATAATCAAAAGCATTTGTAGTAGGTTGATTTAACTTCAAATACAAGGTTACTCGGTGCTGAGTTTCGCTAGTAGCTGCCAACCAACAAGGAAAGCTATTAGGCTCGTTTGCATCCTCAGTAAATGTAATCTGGTGAGCGCGAATACCAACGTGAGATAAAGATTCTGGTATAGGTTCAATTACATCAAGAGTACACCCCCACTCAACAGCCTCTATTTTATGAGGATAAATGGCTACGGCGGGGGAAAAATTCTTACAACCAGTTAACTGAGCCACTCTAACAGTAGTAGGATGTTCAAAAATGTCATGCTTGAGACCATGACTCAAACTTATTCCGTCATCAACTACTAACAAATTTTGGCAAACTCGGTAAGCTTCTTCTAAGTTATGAGTTACGAACAAAGTCACCCCATGATAATTTTCTAACGTAGCAATAACTAACTTTTCAATCTGATGTCGGAGGTGGGTATCTAATGCCGAAAAAGGTTCATCTAATAGTAAAGCACTAGGTTGACTTGCTAGAGCGCGTGCTAATGCTACCCGTTGCTGCTGACCTCCAGAAAGTTCGCTCGGATATCGTTTGCCGTATCCTGGTAACTGCACTGCTAGTAGGTGAGCCTCGACTTGTTGTTTAATTTCTCTTGATGACAAACCTTTGGGCAAACCAAAAGCGATATTTTCAGCTACGCTCATGTGGGGAAAAAGAGCATAATTTTGAAAGAGGAACCCAATGTTGCGATCGCGACTAGGCTGATTTATTTGTTTTTGAGAATCAAATAATACTCGCCCATTTAAAATAATACGACCTCTGGTGGGATGTTCTAAACCTGCAATACAACGGAGAATCAGACTTTTGCCAGCACCAGACCCCCCTAAAACTCCTAATGGTTTTTGATCGGCACCGAAAGAGACATCCAAGAGAAACCCAGGCAGTTGTTTCTGCATATCTATCAAGAGACTTGGTGACTCGGAGTTAGGTTTGAGTGGGGAGAATGTTGTTTCTATTCTTAGTCGCGATCGCCAGTCTACAATTTGCTTTTCTGTTTTTCTTCTCCGACGCTGCTTAATTTGAGATTCTGACCAGAAGTTGACACCAGTAATCACCCCAATGGATATAGCTAACATTACCAGGACCCAGGCTAAAGCTGCTGTCATATTGCCACTTTCAGAAGCAAAGAAAATGGCAACCGGAATAGTTTCTGTTTTACCAGGAATACTACCTGCTAACATTAAAGTGGCACCAAATTCACCGAATGAGCGGGCAAAAGCTAGTAACGTTGCTGCAACAATTCCTGGTTTTGCCAAAGGTAGCAAAATCCGCCAAAATATAGTCCATTCCGAAGCACCTAAAGTTCTGGCACAAGCAATGAGAGTAGTATCAATTTGACTAAAAGCTGCTAATGATGTTTTGTACATTAGAGGAAATGAGACAACCGTAGCTGCAATGACTGTGGCAGGCCAAGTAAAAATTAATCTTATCCCCATAAATGAGAGTAGCTGACCAAGGGGACTGTTTCTACCAAATAATAATAGTAATAGAAAACCTGTGACGGTTGGGGGTAATACTAGGGGAGATGTTAATATGGCATCAATTAATCCTTTATTTTTCCCGCGATATCCTAGCATCCAACCTGCTGCTAATATACCGATAAAAAAAGTGATAATGGTGGTAACGGTTGCAGTTTTGAGGGAAATCCAAGCAGGAGATAGGTCAAAGTTCATTAGTGATGTTAATAAAATAAGCGTTTTTATTTGAGATATCGAATAACCAGTGTAGCAAGATTTTTTGAAAATGGTATAAAACCAGTTATTGTGCATTAATACTAGACTTTATAAGTTCTGAAATTATTAATTAATCACTACGATTTATTAGTCCTTAGTCATCCTAGCTAGGCGATCGCTTTTGTAAATTGTCTTTTTTGTCACCATATCCTACCATTTCATTAAGATGTAGAAAAATTTTGGAGATTTGTGGTCTAAGAGAAGGGAGCGAGCTTAAACGAATCAATTAGAACATTCATGGCAATACGGTGACGGTTGCTTTTCAAGGGTTCTTCATCATCAAAGATTAAGTCTGTAGGTGGCATGGGTGCTTCCCAGTCGGGAGTTACTTCGGTTGGTAACTCGATTTTGGGAGATGTTTATGTAGTCATTGTTAGCCCCCTATTTCATATTTTCATTTTTTAGAGTAGCATGGGTTACATAAGATCATGTCTGGTTGAATAGTGAAGTTGAAATATCTCCAGTATCTCCGTAAGGCTAAACAACAGGAGGCGATCGCTTATTTTTCCTCCCTAGTTCAAAGCCCAAAATTTAGTGTTCCCATGGGGTTTGTCGCTGAATCAATGGAGTTGATTGACTTTTTATTGGAGTATTTGGAAAAAATTGAGGTTTAAGATAATATCCGATTATACCGACGCAAACCTGAGCGGTGTTGAAAATACTAACCAGTGGGATCGAGATGAATTGTTGAGCGATCGCCTGGATGAGCGAGTGAGAATGGCTCAAGCAAATGACAGTTGGGGCAGCATTGGGGGCAAGTTGCGGGAACAGATTTTGGCAAATCAGCACCCCAAACTAGACTATCGGGGGGTTTTGCGCAAGTTTCGCACCTCTATCCTCAGCCAACAGCGACGGTTAACCCGGATGAAACCGAATCGCCGTTATGGGTTTGCCTATATGGGTAGTCGTCGTGATTTTACCACTCGATTGCTCTTTGCCATTGATGTGAGTGGCTCCATGGGGACGGAGGAGTTGCAGCAGGGGTTTTCGGTGGTGAATCGCTTTTTTAATTATGGTGTGGAGGCGATCAATGTCATTCAATTTGATGCTGAGATTACAACCGATGTGATGACCTTCCGTCGCGCCCAGAGGGAAGTTCAGTTAACGGGGCGAGGCGGGACGGATTTTAGCCCGGTTTGGGCCTATCTGGAGGAACATCGGGATTATGATGGCTTGATTATTTACACCGATGGTTATGCTCCTTGCCCCGCAGCGCCCCAGAATCAGCGTACTCGTATTATGTGGTTGTTTGTGAGCGAGGCGCATTACCGGAATTGTTATCCCAAGCTACAGCATCTGGGGCAAGGGGCTTATCTTAAATCTTCTGCTAGAGAAATGTCCAAGTCAATGCTGTAAACTTTGTGTGCTTATGTAAAGTATGTATTTTTGTAACAATTGCAGATTTACTGAGGGGCAACTGATATTATTATGTATGTGATTGGGGTGATTAACTGTTGAATGAAAATTGTAGAAAGTAGTTGCTAGAAGTAGAAAAGTGTGTTAATATTAAACAGGTAACTAAAGCTCTTGAAATAATTCAGGTGAATGCGACTTGTTGACAGACATATTATTAACCGAACACATAACTTTTGGCGGGTGTGTGATGAGTTAGCCTTTAAATCAAAAAACTTCTTATACCTGGCTAACTATTATTGTCGTCAGCATTTTTTCAACTGCGGAAAAAGTCTAGATTTAACCAAGCTATATCACGCCACCAAAAAGAGCGATGCTTATCTAGCATTACCAACTAAAGTATCAAAACAAATCATAAAATGCTTGGTTGCAACTTGGCGTGGCTATTTTCAAGCTATAAAAGAATGGTCACGCACATCCAAAAAAGTTTCACGCTCAACCCAAAATACCAAAGTATAAGGACAAAAGCAAAGGCCGAAATGTAGTTATATATTCAAAAGAATCAGTCTATAAAGCCCCTCTCAAAGACGGTATTTGTCACTTATCTATGAGTGATATCAAAATACCTGTAGTGGTTGAGTCTGTAGTTGAAGTGAGGATAGTACCTGCAACTGGCTGCTATGTAATTGAAGTTGTATATGAAAAAACTGAACAACAACGGATAGAGTCTACATATATAGCCGGAATAGACTTAGGGATTGACAGATTAGTTGCTCTATCTACAAATAAGCCTGGTGTCAAACCACTGCTGATTAACGGGAAGCCACTAAAAAGCGTCAATCAATTATATAACAAGCGTAAAGCTAAGTACCAAAGTCATCTCAAAGGCAACAGAAAAACCAGTCATAAGATTGAAGCATTAAGTTATCATAGAAATCGTTTTGTCGAGAATTATTTGCATAACACCAGTTTCTTAGTGGTTGAGTATTTAACCACAAATAATATTGGTACTGTAGTCATCGGAAAAAATGATAACTGGAAACAAAGTGCAAATATAGGCAAAAAAAACAACCAAAATTTTACCCAAATACCACATGATAAGTTAGTCAAGCAAATTACTTATAAATGTCAGCTAGCAGGAATCAAGGTGATTGAAACAGAGGAAAGCTATACCAGCAAAACATCTGCCCTTGACCTGGAGCAACCAATAAAACATGAAACTTATAGAGGTAAACGAGTCAAACGTGGTTTATTTTTGAGTGGAACTGGTAAAGTGATTAATGCTGACATTAATGGCAGTCTTCAAATAATTAGAAAGAAATTCCCAGGGGCATTTACTGGCGAGGGAATAGTGAGCTGCGCCGTACAGCCAGTGTTGGTTAATCCAATATCAAGATAAAAGCTGTTACAATTTTCTACAGTTTTTTTCGTACGCATACTTCCATAAAACAGTTTTACCTCTCAACTGCAATGGGAGTAAACCGCACTTCTATCCGTCGCCGACTTTGTTCTGGATTACGATTTGCTCCTGCAAAATCTCCCCCAGGACTATATAATTGTGCTGCAGAATAAGCCCGAAATTTTAACCCTAATTTTTTCAAACGAGGATTTTTTTGAAGTTTTTTTACTACTGCTAAAGCACGCATTAAACCTAAATCTGCATTTGAACCTGGTACTAAACTATTAACAGATTCATTACCTTTAGCAACTTTTTCTAACTGAGTATCTAAATTACTTCCACTTCTCTGATTTACTTGACCATCAGTATGACCTATTACTTCAACAACATAACCTTGATTATATTCCTTACCATAATCCTCTATTTTTTTGATTAAATCTCCCTCAATATAACTTTTTAAACCTCCCGATATTTCCGCACTTCCTGATTCAAACCTTCGAGACGGAGAATCTTCAATTACTATCACAGGTGGTGACTTTAATTTCTCAATTTCTGTTTCTAGTTGTGTAACTCTATTCGACTTTTGTTCTAGTTCATCTTTGGAAGTAGTTACTAATCCTTGAAGTTTTGTGACTTGATTTTCTAAATTTCCTACTTCACCAGTCTTTTGTTGTAGTTGATTTTGTAAACTACTAATCTGTTGTTGCAGTTCGAGAGCGCGATTTTGGTTAGCATCAGAAATTGATTGTACAAACAGAGATTTAATAATAGCTAATAGTAATAACAAACTTAATATCATAAAGGAATTAGACATTAAATCTGTAAACGCTGGCCAAACTTCTAGGTCGCGATTATCTTCAACTAATCTTGAACGATGACGCATAATTATTTTAACTCCTAATATATATACTAGATTTTGGCAATGAATTTACTGGCTTTACAGATAGCTAAAGATGGGTTGTCTAAAGCTGGCAATAAGGTATTCTCGTAAATATATAAAATGGCAAAGTTAAGAATGAAATAGCCCTGCTACTATTGGAATATTTTTGGGAATATTTGAGAGAATTGCGATAATTATTAATCAAAGCTTCAGAATCCGAATTCTATGGTTAAAAATGTAATAGAGGTTAAACTAATTCTTGCTTGGTTAATTAAAAATCTGTTGGCGCAGCATTCTGGAGGAAATGCTTACACTTATTTTACAAACTACAGCTATTTTTTCTATCTATTTGCCAATTTATCAATAGTATGAGTTAGACGATAAATTTCATTTTTAGTTTCCTGCATTTGATTGATATATTCTTGTAAATTTGTGGCTATAACACTTAAATGGGAATTATTAATATTAGCTTGGTTACTCATACCTTTGCCTATTTGGTCTCCTAAAGCTTGAATGCTCTGACTAATGCCATCCGTAGAGTTATTTAAGGCATCTGATAAAGTTTTTAGTTGAGTTTGTACTTCATCTAAATTATCAGCTTTAGATACTACTCTTCTTTGTAATTTATCCAGATTTCCTACAGCTAATTGAAAACCTTGTGATGCTTCTTGTAATTGTCTAATCATCTCAGCAAAAGATTGTTGATTACTTTGATGAGATTCTAATAGTTTGAATGAGGTTTGATTGCTGTTAGTAATTTGCTCTCCAAACTTAGCTAGTCTCTTACTATATCCTTGGAGTTCAATTACGACTATTTCTATGGCTTGCACTGCGGAAGATAAAGTAGAAGTTGACTGAGAAAAATTACTTTGAATATTTGCTAATTCTGATGTTGAATTAGATAATTTTTGGGGAAAATGACTATGTTCAAATATATGTGCTACTTCGAGAAATCTATCAGCAGCTATTTGAAAATCTTTAGAACTTCTAGCGACTGTGGCAGCAGCTTCTCCTAATCGTACAAAAGTTTGTTCTGCTAATTTACTAGTGGTATTATTTGCCTCATAAATTTCTTGAATTTTATCTTGTAGGGCTGACTCTACTCCTACTCTAACTGTTTGACCAAATTTAGTTAAAAATCCTTCAAAGGAATAGGCAACAGCTTTGACGACTTTATCAAGTTGAGTTTGACCTTCTATGGTTTGTAAATAAATATTATCTAGATAGTCTTCTAGTAAACTTATTAATCTAGTTTTGGCAAGGTTAGTATTAAAAATAAAATTAACTGATGTAACTATAGCACTAAATAATATTGCTACTAAGCTTGTGGTAAATGCAATTCCCATACCTTGTAATGGTACTTGCAATTCTCGAAGTAAACTACTAACATCGGTGGCGTTAGTGTCACTTACTGTTTGACTTAGAGATGTTAAGTTAATGGTAATGCCGATAAAAGTACCTAATAATCCAAAAGACACAAGTAGATTTGGTAAAATCCGACAAAAATATTCTATTTGTTCATAAGATATTAATCCAAATAATCGCTGTCTACTGTAAACTTGGTCTATTAATGCACCTGTATTAACTTGCTCTAGTTTGCTGCTTGCATCTGCAAACCTAGCTTCTAAATAGTCGATAAATCTAGGCTTGTTTATTGACTGCTGATTAATTAGTTTCCTAATTTTATTTCCCTGATTTACTAGGTCAAAATGAAGTAGCATCCTTAATAATATGGCAATAAAAGATGGTACGATTACTAAAACAACAATTAGAGGAATTAAATAAGATGGTATTGGTGGCATAGCAACATTTCTGATATTTCAAAAGTTAATTGTTGAATCAATAGATAATTGATTCTGCATTACCAACATTCTCCGGGAGAATTCTATTGATTTTAGATCATTATTGAATAATTTTATCTTAACAGCGGTTTTCATTTTTCAAAGCACTTGTAAGCACTAGAAAATTTTGAATTATATCTACAGTAACGGCTGATAATTAAGACTTTTCTATGATATTTTAGATATAATTCTGATTGTATGATATGTGTCTATGACTATACTTTAATATTTAATCTCCTATTGCCCAATATTCCAACCGTTCCCACGCTTCCCACGCTTCCCACAGCCCCTACTACATAGCAATTATTTAACCCCATTTGAGATTAGAAGACTGGTGGGCCAAAAAAATCAGTGGGTAAATATTCGTGGTTGACTACTCCCCAGACTCAAGTCACGGGGATTCTAAGCAGATACTACGCAACAGGATAAATCCATGTTGCTCCGTTTCTTCTTAGCTGACCAAAGATACACTCTCTGGGGACAAGTCAAAGTGCCCCTACACAGTCGGCCTAAGTTTAAACCTAGCTTTCTGCTTACTTTTGTGATGATATTTGCAGCCCCATTACAGTCTGCATTAATTAACCAATTATTCCCAGTTTTATACAAACCACGCTGTCTTGATGCAGTCGCTCATGGGGGAAACCCCCAAGACCGCGCTGCATCGCTTTATTCTTTTTCCTGATGGTTTCCAATCATTGGCCCTTCGGGTCGGTGCTTCCTTGCTCGGACTCAGGTTCCGAGCACCAGCACCGAGTTTTTCACCATAATTAGGTAGATAGTCACCATCTAAAAATGAAGCAATACTTGTATAACTTTCCTCAGTTTCTATAAATCTAATTCCATATTCAGAACATAATTGAACAATTCTTTTTTTCAGTCTAGCTGTAGGAATGAGTACAAATTCTGAATTACTTTTTTTTCCTAATTCTATTTGATTTTTCTGACCTTGATTCCAACCAAAAA
>JASJEE010000102.1 GCA_030064835.1 Microcoleaceae cyanobacterium MO_207.B10
AGGGGATGAAAAAAATCAACTTCAGTATTTCAAGCCTCTGGGTTTAGCCAGAGGTACTGATAACTGATAACTGATAACTGAAATGACACTCCGCAGACTAAAGTCGCGCGGATTCTTTGTGATTAATTATAACACAAATTTTGACTATGAGTTAAAACCCGCCGAGTCGTTTTCATCCAGCCGTTTTAGTTACATAGTTAGGTTAATTTTCCCCTACCTAATTAACGTAGATATTGGGAAAATATTACTTCAAAACCCAACACCAAAACAATTATTCTGGCAACTTATATTGCTCCACAATTTTCTTAGCAAACTCTGGTACATGAGCCTCTAATTTTTCTGGATGATTCCGCTTCACATAAAGATAATTTCTTGTGAAATGGGAATCAATAGAAAATTTCCCATATTCCAAACCTTTAGGACCAATTCTTTCAATTACAACTCCCATTAATTTTGCTGCCCACATTGGTAATGTTACAGCTTGATCATAAGCTGGAATACTTTGTTGAACAGCTTGATGTCTATCTCCCTGAGACATTACAGGTTGAGTATCTAATTGATTCATCACCAAATCTAACATCTCTTTTCCGGTCTCATTCCTAACAGTAATCCACTGCCAACCAAAGGGCGCTCCCATATATCCAACTACTAAATCTGCTAAACCATTTACATAGTCAAAACAACTCAGACAAGAAGGAGCAAAAATATCTTTCAGTTTTTTAGTATTTAAACCAAAAAACGGTACTTTTTCTATCGACCCATCCTCATGTTTAAAATGTACTCGGAAGTCTTGCATAAACTCATAATGTACAACAGTTTCTGGTGACTTACTTGTAGTTTCCAAGAACTTTTGCAAACCCTCTCTTGTGACATTATCCACACAGGGAGTTCCCAAAACATAGAGCTTTTCTAAACCTAATTGTTTTTCCACAGCTCGTAATGCTTGAATCTGACAACCAACCCCTATTACTAATAATTTTTTCATGCCAGATTTTTCAATTTCTTCTAATACTGAAAGATTAGGAGAAAGAGTCGGTTTATTAACTTTTGCTGCTAATACTTCCTCTGGAGTACGAGCAATAACTGGCATCGGTTGAAAACGGTCTTCTTTCGTATTTTGCACACAAACAACACCCTCAACAATACCTTTATTCAACATTTCACAGGCGATAGTACTCACAATACCAGTCCATTGTGCGCCCTCAATAGGTTGTTTTTTCCGAGCTGCCATCATATCTTGATGAACGCCAAAATAGGTCTCATTTTCATTATCTAGGTTGCGGATGCGTCCGTGAGTTTGTTGTTCAAGGTTGTCGAATTGTTGGTTAAGAAATGCACAAGCATCCTTGACATAATGGATATAATATGTATCGCACAAACCACATTCGCTACAAAGTTCTTTAGCGGGGCGACGGGCACCTGGTCTGAGAGCTTTAGCTTTCTTGTGTTTGGGGGTGTTTGGAGTTGAGATAGTCATTGAAAATTGATTTGTTAAAGTTAGTGACTTTTATCTAGGATACCTTGTCATTAAATTAGTTTAACTGTATAGTTTCAAAATTAATTATCAGCCTATAGATAAAGCTGGTTTAGCCATCCACTTAATAATTAAGGAGAACTGGATAAAAATGGCCACTCTACCCCAAATTAATACTGTTTACGACTTTCTGGAAACCTATCTTGACAATAACTCTGGAGTTTTCGGAACTGCTGTAGCATATAATCCTGATAATCCTGATTTGGCAGAATCTTCACCCTTTGTTTTCCGAGGCGAAACAGAATTAGAAAGAATTGATATTCAGGGTTATAGTGAAACAATATGGTATCAAGTACCTGTGGAAATGGAGCAAGCTTTATGGAGTGCCCCTTATTTCGATGTTGGTGGTGCAGGTGAAGATATAGCTCTGACAACTTATTCCATTCCCTTGTATGAAAATAACGAATTTGTGGCGATCGTTACTAACGACTTGCTATTAGGGAGCATTAACGATCTAGAAGGACAACAAACTCCTATTAGTGCAGCTCTTGATTCTTTTGCAACAACATTTGAGCCAGACGCAAATGGTGATGGAGTCTTAGATGAACAGGATATTGATGGTATTTTCGAGAGTTTAGAAACCTATCTCAATGATGAAGGTAGTTCTACTATTTTTGGTAGTGCTTTTGCTTTTAACCCAGATATTTTAAGTGCTGCTCCTTTTGTTTTCCGAGGTGAGGAAGGATTAGAACAAACTGATGTTCCTCCAGGAACTGATTATACTACAACTGTTTGGTATGCAGAACCAGTCGCAGCAGGAGAAGCTGTTTGGAGTTCTCCCTACTTTGATGTAACTGGTGCAGGTGAGGATATATTTTTAACAACCTATTCTATTCCCCTTTTTGAAGATGATTCTCTGATTGGTGTTTTAACTAGCGACCTCCTGATAGAATCTTTTGAAGCAGGTGAAGTAGAAGCTCAACAGGATGTTATTCGTGAATCAGCTTTAGAATTAGCAGAGGATGTTAGTGTTAGTGAAGGTTTATTAGAAATTCCTTTCTCTACCAGAAGTTCTGGTGATGATTCTATTCGTGGTAGTTCTGGTGATGACTTTATCAGTGGTCTTGGTGGTAATGATACTATTGCAGGTCTTGGTGGCGATGATGAACTCCTGGGCAACCGGGGGAACGATAGTATTAATGGCGGTGCTGGTGATGACACTCTCAAGGGTGGCTATGAAAACGATACTCTCAAAGGTGGTAGTGGTGATGATAATCTCATTGGTTGGATAGGTAATGATGCTTTATTAGGTGGTAGTGGAGAAGATAATCTTAGTGGTGGTCTAGGTCGAGATCGCCTGAATGGTGGTGAAGGTGATGATATTCTGACTGGTGGTGCTAGTCGAGATAAATTCATCTTTGCTGCTAATCAAGCATTCAGCGAAGTTAATTTAGGAGTTGATGAAATTACTGATTTTGTCTCTGGTCAAGATAGGATTCTACTAGACTTGACAACATTTACTGCCATTACAACTGAAGCAGGTGCTAGTCTGGGTGATGAGTTTGCTATAGTTGATGGTGAGGGTCTTGTTGCTGGTAGTGATGCGATAATTGTTTATGATTCTGCTAATAGTGGGTTATATTATAATGCTAATGGTAGCGAAGCTGGTTTAGGAAATGGTGGTTTGTTTGCCACTCTCTCTAATAGTGCTGCTTTGACAGTAGATGATTTTCTAATTAGAGCATAAAATCTATCTGTATTAGAGTGACACATATTCAATGGTGCTTGACGACGGATTGCTAAGTCCCTTTCATCGTCTAAGTTTAAGCCGTCTAACACACCATACTGGACTGACACAGCTAAAATAGTGCATTAGGCGTAGGTTGGGTTGAGGAACGAAACCCAACATGAGCAAGCTTTTGTTGGGTTTCACTGTCGTACTGCTACGCAGAAGCAAGCTACAACCCAACCTACATTTTTAGGTGTGTCGGTCTAGTAGTAGATTGACACATCTAAAATGGTGCGTTACGACGGATTGCTAAATCTCTTTCATAGTCTAAATTTAAGCCGTAAGTACGCACCATAATGGACCGTTTTAGCTAAAGTAGTGCATTAAAAAAGTTTGGGTGGGAGGTGTGGGAAAAGGGGGAAGAGGGGGAAGAGGGGGGAGATGAATCAACCCAGAATTTAAAATCTATTGCAACATTTAAGATGAAACAGTCCACTACAATTTTGCTATATTTGGTCCTAAAAGTTGTGCAAGTCCCACTAGCTCAAATTTGACTTGATGATGTCTGATTCTAGAGGAATTTCTATGATAAATTCAGTATAATTTTCTAGTTTTGTATTAACTGTTATGTTACCTTGATGTTGCCTGACAATAATATCATACGCTAAGGATAAACCTAAACCTATTCCTTCTCCAGGAGGTTTAGTTGTGATGAAAGGATCGAAAATTTTATCTTGAATTTTTGGGTCTATTCCTGTACCGTTGTCATAGATACAAATTTCTACTTTTTCTTCTAAATTTCGTGTTTTTACAGATAAAGTAGGGGTAAAATCTTGGTTGTTTAATTCTTGTTGTTCTAATTTGACTTTGAGAGCGCAGTAGGCATTATCAAAGATATTCATCAAAGCTTGAGTTATATCAGCATAAACTAAGTATATTTGATGAATTGAATCTTCGTAATTAGTATTGACTGTAATCTGAAAATTTTTTTGTTTCCAATTTGCAGTGACTAAATCCAATGATTCTCTTAAAATAATATTGAGATTACTAGGTTGAAATTCACTCATATCAATTTTTGAGTGTCGCACCATATTCTGAATAATCCGTTCGGCTCTTTTACTATGTTGATAAATCCCATTTGCATTATGTTTAATATCGCTGATAATTTCTTTAATATCGTCAAATGTGTCGGGTTGAATATTGTTGGTTTTTCCTTCTAATTCTTCCATGAGTTCTTCTATTAAATCTACAGAAAGTAGAGCGAAATTTTGGACAAAATTTAGAGGGTTACAAAGTTCATGGGCAATCCCAGAAGTTAATGCACCTAAACTAGCAAGTTTTTCTTGAGCAATCATTTGTTTCTGGGTGGTTTGCAACTGTTTTAGGGTTTGTTTGAGCATTGTTTCTGCTGCTATCCTTTGGTTTATTTCTTCTTGGAGAACTACATTTTTATGCCTTAATCTTTTTGTTAAATTTCGTAGTTGTATATGTACTTTGACTCTTGCTAAAACTTCGTCTATTTTGATTGGCTTTGTCACGTAGTCTACTCCCCCGACTTGAAATCCTGTCATTTTATCTTCTATGTTTGATAAAGCTGTCATAAAAATGACCGGGATATCTCTTGTTTCTGGGTCTTCTTTTAAGAATTTACAGGTTTCAAAACCATCTATTCCTGGCATTAAAACATCCATCAAAATTATATCTGGACTATGATATTTTGATTGTGTTAAACAAGTTTGACCATCAGTAGCTATCAATATATTATAACCATGACCTTCTAAAATACTAACTGCTAATTTCATGTTAATCGGATTATCATCTACTATCAAAATACTGTTTTTTTGATTTTGATTGTCACTATTATTTAAAACTATCTTCATTGGATTTTATACCTAATTTATCTAGTATTTTAGTAGAAAAAAACTATATTTTTTGCTTTCTCCTGCCTTTCTATAAATTAACTGATTTTTGGTAAAAAATTACGCACAACTTCAACAAACTTTTCTGTTGATTCATAGGGTAAAACATTCCGGCCTGGGATTTTACAACCTTCCCCTTGAGATAAATATTTGAGATAATCATTAATTCGCTGTTCTGGTGTTTCTGCTTGCTCTATTTTATCAATAGTTGAAGTTTGCTCTCCAACGACTACTAAAGTAGGTTGATTTATTGTGGCGATCGCCTCTTGATACTTTTGTCTCCAAAAACCTGCTAAAAAAGAAAAAACAGCATATTGAGTTTGAGGATTTTTTGCACCATTTTCTAATGTATCTAACCATTCTTTGTCAACGGAACTAGCATCAGCAAACAATTGTTTTTGTGAGAAAGATTGCACGAATTTTCTACTTCTTGCATAACGATAAAAAGCTTTACCAAAGGGTGAATAAAAAAGATTCCATCTGATTTTTTGGGCGATAGGAGAATCTGCTTTTGTCATTAATTCCCATGCTGGAGGGCCAGACAAAATTAAACCACTAATTAAATGTGATTCTTGTTGTAGTTTGACTAGAGATACAGCGACTGAAAATAAAGCACCTTGCACAATTAAAATCACTGGTCTTTTGACAACTGTCTCTAGAAAATATTGTAATTGTTCTGCCCAGTCAATCGGATAATAAGCTACAGATGGCATATCACTTTCACCACATCCTAATAAGTCTGGATTATAGATAGGATTGGGTAAATTTTGCTGCTCCGATATGGAACAAAATCTATGCCAAAAATATTTAGACAAACCCACTCCTATTGGATGTATTAATAGTAAAGGAATACTATCAATAGCATTATGTTTTGAGGGGTAAATTTCGTAAGCACACTGGTATCCTTTCCAACTATAAAATTCGCTCATCTGTTTAATATTATATATTTTATTCTGGAAATATATAATATCATGTCCAGTTGAATATTTGTCAAGCTATAATCGGTGATTATACCAAATTGATAAATGTTTGCTACAAATATTATCAATCTTGGGTTTTGGGTGTGGGGTTTTGGGTGTGCTTAAATAATAGGAAAAACAAATATAGCAATCCTAAATCGGTTCTCATATTTTACCGTAGAGGTTTGTTTAGCAAATCCCATTTTTGCTTGGGGAAAGGAGACCAAACCCCTAAAGTTTTTTCTCACAAATCATTTTCGTTTAACCTGTATTATATTTTCAACCAGAAATTATTCTAATGATGATTTGATTAATAATTATCGCAATTCTCTAAAATATTTCAATAGTAGTAGTCCGAAGCTGACTGCTGAAAGCTGACTGCTTAATGCTTACTAACAATTTTATTTCAGTTATTCTAGAAAATTGTTATATTTCTTTGTTTAACTCGGCTTGAACCCTTTCCCATTCTGTTTCAACTTGTGATAGAACTTCGGAGGCTTTTTGGAAATTAAATTCTCCTCCAGACTCAAGTACATTACGAGCCATATATTCTAAATCTTTACACAAATCAGAAAAATTAATTGCTCCTAATAAAGCACTACTAGATTTCAAGGTATGAGCAGCTCCTTTGAGAGAACTAATATCACGTTTTTTAATGGATGTTCTAATAGTTTTCATGTGATTCCTGCCATCATTCAGGTAATCTTGTATCAATGAAACCAATGTTTCTGGTTCATCATCATAAAGATTGCGAAAATCTTCTAAAATCTTAGGATTAATAGCTGCATTATCTGCTAATGATTCTTCCTTTTTTGACCCTAAAATATCATCTAAAAAATCTAGTTCTAATGATGAATCTTCAGGATTTGCTACATCTTCTAAATCGATTAAATCATCAATTCCTACCAATTCTTGTAAACCTATTTCACTAATAAGCGCCTTTTCTTCATCTTTATCATTAGTATTTATTAAACTATTACTTGATTCTTGAGTAGCAAATATACTCTTAATATCGGCAGTTTCTTCTAATTTATAAATTGATTCTACCTTACCATTTGAGACTTTTTGCTTGTGAGAAACTGGTCTAGTCGGAGGGTTTACTTTCGCTAATTTTGATTCTTTGACAGATGAATTTCTGCTGACTTTTGTATCGGGATTAGTAGTTTTGGGTTCTGATTTTTTCTCTCTTCTTGACTTGCACTGACTCAAAGCTTTTGCTAATTCCTCGCGACGAACTGGTTTAGTAATATAATCATCCATACCAGCATTAATACACTTATCCCGATCGCCTTCCATAGCGTTAGCAGTCATTGCAATAATCCAAGGACGTCTCTCTTCTGGATATTGCTGACAGATACGTTTGGTTGCTTCTAACCCGTCCATATTTGGCATTTGTACATCCATTAATACCAAGTCATAGGGTACTCGCGTCAGAGCATCTAAAACTTCTATACCGTTGGCAGCTACATCTGCACGATATCCGATTCTTTCTAACAAATGAATTGCTACTTTCTGATTCACCACATTATCTTCTGCTAATAAAATCCGGAGATTCCTGCGATCGCCACTTCTTTCGCTAAAGTCTTGAAAATATTTCAAGCCTAAACTTGGAATATTAGCATTACCATGACCTGTAGTACCAAATACTTGTAACAACACATTATAAAACTGAGACTGTTTTACTGGTTTGTTCAAAAATCCGGCGAAATTAACTTTTGCTTCTTGTAGTTCTCGGAAAATTTCGGCTTTATTAATATAAGTAAAGATTACCAAAGGCAAAGATAAATCTTGATTTTTATTGGGTTTGGTATTTTGTTCAGCTTCTAAATTCCTAATTTTTCGCGCCAAAGTCATGCCATCCATATCGGAAAGATTCATAGCGATAATTCCGATATCAAAATCTCTTTTTTGTTCTAACCAACTCAAAGCTTTGGCTCCTGAATCAGCAATTAAAGGTATCATTTCCCAAGATTCAACCTGTTGTTTAATTACCTGTTGATTTACCGGATGACTTTCCACCACTAATAATTTTTTATCTTTTAAGAAATTCTCACTGCCATCCGATATCGGTACCATCACTGCTTCGGCTTTAATCGTAAAATAAAATGTTGCACCTTTGCGGTCTGGTTCAGGTGTGACAAAATAATCAGGAGCATTTCCTGCTAAATTTACTGTGAGAGATTTATTAGTATTAAATTCGCCATATTTTTGATTTACTTCTTTGTTATTTATAGTGGTTATACCATTAGTTTTAAACTTAATTTTTTTATGTTTTTTGCTGTTAGACTTAGAACTTTCTTCCCATTGAGAAACCACCCACATTTGACCGCCCATCATTTCACTTAAACGCTGACTTATTGCTAATCCTAAACCTGTACCACCATATTGTCTTGTGGTCGAAGCGTCTACTTGAGAAAAAGCTTTAAATAAGCGATCCATTCTGTCTGGTGGAATTCCAATTCCTGTATCCTTCACGCCAAACTGAATTTCATACAAACCTGTTGTTTCACCTATAGTTTTTAGGTTAGAAATTTGTTCGGAATTAGCAGCTTTTAAAAAGTTTGAATTTTGTTCATCTTGACTAATATTGATAGCTGTTACAGATACGACTATTTCTCCTTTTTCTGTAAATTTAACGGCATTACCTAATAAGTTAACCAAAACCTGACGTAGCCTGGTAACATCTCCTAAAATCATTCCTGGCACAGAATTATCAATTAAACAAGCAAGTTCTAAATTCTTATGTGCTGCCCTTGGTGCTAACAATTCCAGTGCTTCTTCAACACAGCTTCTGATGTCTAAAGGATTCTGTTCTAGTTCTAGTTTTCCTGATTCTATTTTAGTAAAGTCAAGAATATCATTAATAATCGTGAGCAGTGCATCCCCACTGGTACGAATAGTCTCGACAAAATCCCGTTGTTCGGGGCTTAAATCCATATCTAATAGTAAACTGGTCATGCCAATTACACCGTTCATTGGGGTGCGAATTTCGTGGCTCATCATTGCTAAAAATTCGCTTTTAGCACGGTTAGCTACTTCTGAAGCTTGTTTCGCTTGTTCGAGAGCGTGATTTTGAGCAGCTAATTGTTGTTTATGAGTAACTTCTGACTCTAATATTTGGGCTTGAGCTAATGTTAATCCTACCTGAGCTGCCACATCTTCTAATAAGTCTATTTCATCTTGCGTCCACTGACGCATATAATCACATTGATGTAAATTAATAATACCATTTGGTTGCCCTTGATAGGAAGTTCTAACTGCTAACATAGACCGAACTTTTAGTCTCCGATACATCGGTGCAGATGATTTTAATAGAGGATCTGAAAATATATCTGGGGAGGCGATCGCTCTATCTTCTGATAATAATTGTTCTGTATGAGAATTGTAAGTAACAGCAATATCTAAATCTAATGTTGATTCATAACCTGCTTCTAAATATTCTGCTACACAAGGGAGATGGGGATAAGGTTGAGGAACGTAGTTAGAAATAGAACAACGATTAACTCCAAACACTCGCCCTATTTGAGTTGCAGTAGTTTGAAAAATTTCCTTACTATCTAACTTAGAACGAATTTCTTGAGTAATTTGTTTGAGTAATAAAACGTGCTGATATTGTCTTTGTAAAGCTTCTGTCGCATCTTGTCGTAACAATTCACCACCGATATAAATCGCCATCAGTTTCAATACTTCTATATTGGTTACACTTAATTTACTCTTAGCGACGCGACTAGAGAAACTGAGAGAACCATAAACTCTCCCTGAAACAAAGACTTTAGTACCAATATATGATTCAACACGACGCACTGTGTAAGCAGGATGATGTCGCCATTGGGAATCTTTTGCTGATTCGATGATTAGAGGTTCATTGTATCGTAACACTTCCCGGTCAAATGTTTGTTCAATCGCGAAAGCGTCCCCTTTAGCTATTCCAAATAAAAAGTCTTCTGGTAAATGAGCTGCAATAACTTCATAACGTTCTCCTAAAACTTGCCCCAGTAAACCTATATCCATGTTAAACCGACGGCATCCCATTTCTAACAATGCAACTATTCTGCCTTCAAAAGAACTATCTGCTACTGCTGTGACTTCATACAATTCTCTGATTGCTTTTTCGCTTTCTTCTAGGTGTTTTTGGGTGGCTATTCTCGTGCTAATATCACTCAAGGTACTTATCATTCCAGTAACCTTACCTTCGAGATCAAATATTAATTTGCTATTCATTTCTATGGGGCAATAGTTATCCTTTGCGGTTAACCACTTTAACTGATAGCAACCCTCTGCTAAATGATGATTATTAACTACTAATTCTTCTTCTTCTTCAGTTTCTTGAGTATTTTCTCTAGCAGCAATTAACTTATTTATATAGTCTGGATGAATATAATCTAAAAAATTTCGGCCTAAACTTTTTTCAATAGCAAAACCTGTAACTTCTGTCCAAGTATCATTTAAAAATATTAAATTACCATTAGCATCAGTCTGAAAAATTACTTCTTTGAGATTGTTAACTACTCTGCTATATTGTTCTAATTGTGATTTGAGTTTAATTTGGGATTCTTTTGCTTGAGTAATATCTGCAAAAGTTCCGATCATTCTCACTGGTGTTCCTGATTTCCAGGTAGCTTTTCCTTTGTCTAGTACCCAGATAAAATTATTGTCTTTACGTTTAATTCGATATTCAATTCTGTAATGGGGAGTTTTTTTGGCTAGATGATCTTGAACAGCAGCACTAACATTATCAATATCTTCTGGATGAATTCGATTTAACCATTCATCGATTTTAGGAGAAATTTCATCATTTGAGTAGCCTAGCATTTCTTTCCACCGAGATGAGTAGAAGATTTCGTTAGTTTTAATATTCCAATCCCAAATCCCATCTTGATTTATGTCAATAGCCAGGGCAGAACGTTGTTGTGTTTTCAGGTAATTTTCTTCTAGTTCTTGTTGTTTAATCGCAGCTTTTTTGAGTTTTTTGTCTGCTTTTTGTAGTTGACCAGAGGTTTGTGTTATGTGGTTTTGAAAACGCAGTAAGAATTTATATAATGATTTGGGTAAAAGAATCTGTTTAATAATACTTTTGGCAGAAATAATACCGCTAATATTGCCTGTAGAATCTTGTATGATTAGAGGCAGTTGATGATAATGTTTTTTCAATAAACCTAGAGCTACTTCTAGGCTGGAATGCGCTCGCACGAACATTGGCGCTCTGTTGCAAACCGTCTCAGCTTTTGTTTTATTAAATTCTATTTTTAATGCTTGTAGTTCGATAATATCTCGGATGCTAATTACACCGATTATTTTTGCAGATTTATTGTGATTTTCTAATTGCGCTTTTTGATTCTTTTTTTCTGTAGCTTCAGTAATGAGAATATAACTGATATTATGATTAAACATCAGTTGGGTAATTTGTCTGATAGAAAGGGATGCTGCAGCTAAAACAATTTGAGATTCACCAATGGGATCTAACTGACTAATTTGGATTAGCTTTGTAGGTAATGCTAAAATTGAATCAAAATTAATTTTTCCTGGTAATTCTAAATTCTTATTGGCTTTGGTTTCTGGAATATTTTGCAGTTTTTTGGCATTATTATGAGCTTCTAAATCTTTACTTAGAGAATTTTGTGTTAACTTATCAGAGACAAGCGGAGTGCCATTTTGATTGAAGTGTGCATTTTTTAAACTTTTGGCATCTCCTTTGAGACTTTTGTTGTTTAACTGAGAATCATGGGAAAGTAATCTGCTAGAACTAATCAGGCCAATGAGTTGTTCTGAGTGATCGACGATAGGTAAATGATTAATTTGATGTTTTTCCAGTATGGCAAAGAGAGCAAATACATCTGGAATTTCCGATAGTTGGGCTGTTATTATGGATCTAATCATAATTTGAGCAATCGGAAATCCACTTAGTGGAGCGCCGATAGACGCAAGTTGTACTAAGTCTCGCTCAGTAAATATACCAAGAATTGGCCCTAAAGATTGTTGTCTTGTATCTTGAGAATTGGAATTATAACTCAGGTCTTGGGATGCTTGAGTGCGATCGTCTGGCTCCAATATGGGACCGTCAGTAGAAGTAGAATTTCCTTCTACTACTAGTACACAACTTCCACCTGTACTACTCATTAGGACTATGACATCTTCTATTGGAGTCTCTGGTGTAGTGATCAGGGGATGATAATCTATGGTCTGACTAATGGAGGGAATAAACATCTTGAATTACTCTGATGGTTTTTACTATAAGAATGTGAATTTGGGATCTCGTCCCGTTTAATACCTCTGTCTTGAACATTTGTATTCTGGGGACTGATATACCTGTTCGGTCATATCTACCCCTATTTCCAGAATATTTTTTAACTAATGCTGATTCCTATATTTTCCAATTAGTTATTTTAGTTAGGGATGCTTAAGCTTAGTTAATAACTTGCAACGTCAAACATAATCGCCCTCCGATAAATCTAGGGGCTTAACACCTAGTTTATATAGTCTGCCACCTGATAATTCAATTCTCTCTTGGACAGTTAATAAATTATATGGAATTATATGGACTCAAATATACTGATACTCTAATAGATTAGATTAATTATGCAAAGATTGGGGCTGAAAAAATATGCAGAAATGTTAATCTTTTATGATTAGTTATTGTATCATTTATTATGACATTTGTCAAGATATTCTCTAAGAATATATCGAAATTTGATAGTTCTGAGGAACTAAAGAAAAAGTAAATAGACAAAGACAAATAAGTAATCAATCAGTTAGAAATTCCAGGAGCGGATAAACTGTGACTTTTCAAGAGTTGATTCAAAAGGGAGGCCCTGCTATGTGGCCCCTATTAATATTATCAATTCTGTCCCTAAGTACCATAATTGATCGCCTATGGTTCTGGACAAACTTACTAATCAAAGAAAAACAAACAGTAAATAGAGTTTTAGAAGCTGCTCGCCGTGATTGGGGAATAGCTACAGAAATGGCGAGACGAACGCTAAAGCAGCCGATTGGCCGCTTTCTCTACGCACCTTTGCGATTACAAAACCCGGAGCCGGAAGTGTTTAAATTAGCACTAGAGGCTACAGCTGATGATGAGTTGGCCTCGATGCGCAAGGGAGATAAATTACTCGAAGGGGTAATTGCTTTGGCTCCAATGTTAGGTTTGTTAGGTACTGTTTTGGGTCTTATTGGTTCCCTTGGGTCTATTCGTTTAGGTGACTTGGGCACCTCTTCGACTGCAGGTGTAACAGTGGGAATTGGCGAGGCTTTAATCAGTACGGCGGCTGGTTTGGTAGTAGCTATTTTTACTTTGGTGTTTTATCGCTTGTTTCAAAGCTTATTGTTTAACCAAATGAAGGTTTTTCGTAAAGCCGGAAATGAGTTGGAATTGCTCTACCGTCAATATTGGCAACAAGTATCTTTGAATAATAATTCATCAGATAAAGATGCTTATTTTCCTTCTTCATGGGTGCAGAATTCTCTAAATATTCCAGACTCTGTACAACCAGATACAAAGCCTAGAGAATCTTCATCAGAAAAAGATGTGAATAATTCCCCAGATGAACAAAATAATAATTGAAAAAAGATGGTGAAAAGTTTTAAAATATAGATCATATTTATCGTTAAAATTAGCATAAATATTTTATATACTTTCACCTATCACTGCTATGACATCAGGGATTAATAACTTCGGTATTTATCCTACTTTATATGTGTTATTGAAACTAAAAAACTATGAAAATTAATCAGGATTCAGCCACTGAAGAAGTGCGGATTGAATTAATACCTCTGATTGATGTAATTTTCTGCATTTTGACATTTTTTCTTTTAGCTGCTTTACAGTTAACTCGTCAGCAAGCAATCAATGTTGATTTACCAAAAGCTAGTACGGGTAAGCCGACATCACAAGATATGCTACTTGTCAGTATTAATGATAAAGGAACCACTTTTATTGAACAAGAACCAGTCAACTCAGTTGAGCTGGAAAAGTTTGTCCGTAGATATCATAAAGTTAATCCTCGTGGAGTTGTGGTATTATATGCTCCCAAAGAGGCTAGATACAATGATGTGGTGCAAGTTCTAGATTTGCTGCGAGAGATAGGAGGCGATCGTGTAGCTCTGGCAACGTTACCAGGTCCGCCAAAAACTGGTTCTGATGGTACTTCTCCCCAACCAGTAATTCCCTCTGAGTCCGATGGAGAGTCAGTCACTCCGCCTATTTCTGACGATCTGCCTCCACTTACTCCATCTGGGTCTGACCAACAGTTACCTCCCGCTAGAACAGTCGATCCGAATCAATTTGAATTGCCCTCTGCTCCTGAATCATCTCAACCATCTAATGAATAAATAGTGCTAAAATAAGATCCTCATTGAAAATTGCTAAAGTTCCAAACTAATTTGAATTGGTAAGTTATATCAAATCCGGTAGTATCGGTATAGTTAGCTAGAAGTAAGTAGTCAGCGATCGGTAGTCAGTAGAAGCGTATATTTGGCAATTAGAAATATTTCTGGCTCAGGGCTATCTGACTTTTTTTTTGATGCTGAATTAAGCGGATTTGATATTATTTTTTACTTCTAAATTTCCATTTTTTATATACTCCCCAATACAATTTGCCACATATTCTGCTAACTTTACAGGTACAGCATTACCAATCATCTGTTCTAAATCTGTTTTACAACCTTCCCAGATAAAAGCTTCAGGAAATGTCTGTAAATAACTTCTTTCTAGAGTTGTTAATGGTCGGATTTCTGAAGATAATTTTGCTGTATCTCCAGGATGATTTTTATAAGTTTTAGGAATTGGTCGATTAACGCCTCTAACTGTGGGACTAGGTTCATCTATACTAAAAATTGCTCGTCTTTTGTAACTTCTCGGATGTCGATAATAATGTTGAATGCCTAATTTATTCCCGAAATAATCTCTAACTGTCATTGTTTTTGTTGCCAAGTTAGCTGTTAGGTATGGTTCGACTTCTTTATCTTTTCCTGCATAAATTCCTATTAAAAAAAATCTCTTTCTTTTTTGAGGCACGCCACATAAACTAGCATCAATAATTTTTTCACTAATGCCATATCCAGCAGCTTTAAAAATTGCTTTGGTGGTTTGATATTTTGAATAATTGATAAATTGACTAACGTTTTCCATTACGAAAAATTGAGGCAAAATCTTAGTCACAATTTTGGCAAAAGAAATAGTTAAATCTGCTCTACCTAAACTTTCATTCCGCTTACCTGCGCTGGAGAAATCTTGACAAGGCGGACCTCCAATAATTAGGTCTGGTTTTAATTGAGTAAAAGTGTGATAATTAAAGTCTGGTTGACTCAAATCATATTGATAAATTGGGTGATGAAAATTTTGGCGATAGACCTTAATTGCTGGTTCCCAATTATCAAAAGCAGCGATGATATTAAAACCTGCATTTTGAAAGCCTAACGACATTCCACCACAGCCACAAAACAGGTCGATAACGTTCATTATCAAAAGTCAAACTCACTAAACTAGAATACTATTTTACAATAAAACTATCACAGAATACCAGGTGTGTTAAAAATAATAGAATCAAATCTTCTCTCAGGACTTAATAATTTTTCTCCTCCTCCTAAAATTATGTTTTTTATTTCATCTTTTTTGACTCGTGGCTTTTTTAATTCTTGACAATTCATATATTGATGCGTTCTGATTCCACTCAATGCAAAGGCTGTATAATTTTTAGTATTAAACGACATTTGATCGATGGTTGATTCATAATCTATCTTGGCTGTATTTGCAAAGTCATAAAGCATCTACCATAAAACACAGCGCTTATGACGTGATATTTTTTCGATTTTAATTTCTTTTTTAGCTGCATCTATAAAAAGTCTTGTAAAAGCTATATTACTCCACATAAAAATGTCTAAGCAATCATAATGAAGTTTAGCTGATTTTCCTTGTGTTTTCCAAATTGGTTGCATAATCAGAGGAATTTGACGACTAAAGCACTGATTTAATACCGCTTCAATTGCATTGATAATATCTGGCATAATTGTAAACAAATTATCTGGATGATTCCAATCAATAATGTGATTACATACTGGTTCCAGCAAATTAAGTAAAACAGTTTGATTGTCTAGGTAACATTCGGCAATACTAAGTGAAATATATATAATGGTTGGAGGTCTTACTACAATTTCACAGCCATAATAATCATCTTGTAGTTCACAGGTTGTATGATCTGGTAAAGCTGTTAACTTGATTTCTATACATCGTAAACAAATATTACTACTTTGATTTATTGTTACTAAATCAACTCTAGGTAAGGTTCCTATTACTAAATTTTGATATGGTAAATAATCTCGCTCAAATGCAAATAGTAAATTAGGAAAATCATACTTAACACCAAAAACTTTTGAAACTTTAATTTTACTATGGTAAATTTTTAAATTACTATCTACACTTAAGTATACTGGAGCCAGATTTTTATAACTCATATAGCAAGCTAATGCAGTCGGAAAAGAGCTATTAAACTGGTTTTTACCCCAACTTTCTTTTTTAGTAAAATCTCTATTGGAATTTTGCAAACCGAACAATCCTGGTTTAGAAGTATTAGCCATGTTAGTTAAAAATTATCGACGATTTGATTTCATATTTTTTTGAATAAAAAAATAGGTGGTTATGAAAACCACCTGTATTTGAAAATAATTTAATATTGTTAAATAAACTTAGCCAACAGGAACTAAATCAACTTCATCTGTGCCATCAGTTTCACCTTGACCAGATGTAATTTGTTCTCCACTACCGCTAATTTCCACAGCTAAATTTGTGCCGTCTAAATTAACATTGTAGTCGGTAGCATCAGCAGTATATCCTACACTAGCAACCATTTGCCGACCTTCATCAGTGTATTGGAAACCCATCAATTGATTTTTTTCTTTCTCGTTATCGTAAGACCATATTACCATGTATTGTTGGTCTTGATATTCAAACACTTTAGGTGGGCGAGTAGGAACATAACGACCTTCAGCACCAAAACTAGCATCAAGGAAAGGCTGTACTGACTCAGGTTCCACAGTAGCAAAAGCAATATCATCCGCCTCCAG
>JASJEE010000103.1 GCA_030064835.1 Microcoleaceae cyanobacterium MO_207.B10
CCCCAAGACTATGAAACTTTTGCTTTGCCCTATCAAAAACGGGTAGTACAACAGGTGAAGGCCACTCATCCCAATACACCTTTCATTCTATATATTAATGGCAGTGCTGGATTATTGGAGAGAATGCCCCAGACTGGTGTTGATATAGTCAGTGTAGACTGGACTGTAGATATTGGTGAAGCTAGACAACGCCTTGGTAAGAATATTGGTATTCAGGGAAATATAGACCCCGGCGTACTTTTTGGTTCTCAAGAGTTTATCAAATCTCGCATTCTGGAAACTATTCGTAAAGCTGGCAACCGAGGTCATATATTAAATTTAGGACATGGTGTTTTGCAAAAGACTCCTGAAGAAAATGTGGCATTCTTCTTTGAAACAGCTAAACAAGTCGACAAGTTATTAGCACTAACAGCTTAAGTTTAGATTCAAGTAGGCTTAAAATTTCCATTACACCAAGGAAGAGGGAAGCAAAAACCCGATTCATAATAGATAGTTTGTAGGGGCGGGTTTGTCATTCGCCCCTACAGTTATTTAATTATTTAGTGGTAAGTTAAGTAGATTTAGTGTACACTTTTTAGCTTGAGAAAGTGTTAGTTAGAGTAGTATTTTTTGAAAATGCTATGTTAAAGCAGTTTTTATTTCAGTAGACTACTGTAGGGATATTGCATCCAATGTCCCTACAGGGCTTTGTTTATGGCGATGTGGTTCATCAAGAGCGAAAAGCGCTGTAATAAGTATCCCGTCATACCGATTTACATGAAGTCAAAAATGCGGAGTATAGGGAGGAAAGCGACACCATTTCAAAAGTCAGATTCAAAAATCTGAAGTAATATTTTATCTCAAATACTTAACAGCTAAAACCTAAATCTAAGACATTTTTTTATGAGCAATAAAAAGATTTTAATCACAGGTGCTAGTGGCTGTATTGGTCATTATCTTGTTGAAGATTTAATTCAAAATACTCAACACGAACTTTACTTATTAGTACGGAATCCGGAGAAGCTGAAAGTTGACTACAAAGCTCGTACAGGAATTAATATCTTAGTCGCAAATATGCGAGAAATTGATAAATTTTCATCCTTACTTCAGGAAATTAATGTAGCAATTTTGGCTGCTACAGCTTGGGGAAATTTGCAGGAGGTGTTTGATATAAATGTCATCAAAACTGTTAAGTTAATGACATTACTGAATCCAAAAGTATGTGAAAATATCATCTATTTTTCCACAGCTAGTATTCTTGACAGCGACCATAATTTATTAAAAAAAGCAGGTGAAATTGGCACAGATTATATACGTTCTAAATATGACTGTATGCGCCAAATATCTAGACTGAATAATTTACCATCTCTTACTTGTGTTTTTCCCACTTTAGTTTTCGGAGGAGATGATGAAAAACCATATTCTCATATTTCTGCTGGTTTACCAGAAATTATTAAATATATTGGTTTAATCCGATGGTTAAAAGCTGATGGTAGTTTTCATTTTATTCATGCTGCTGATATTGCTAAAGTCGTTACTTATTTAGTAGAAAATCCACCGGAGTCAAAAGAAGATAGAAACTTAATTTTAGGTAATTCAGCAGTCACAGTGAATCAGACTATTGCAGAAATTTGTGCATATCTACATAAACGCATATATTTCCAGTTAAATTTATCTCCTTGGTTGATAGAACTAATCATCAAAGTATTCCAAATAAGAATAGCAGCTTGGGATAGATTTTGTTTAGAATATCGCCATTTTACATATAAAGACCCGATTAATCCTGCTACTTTCAAATTACCTAGTTACTGTTCTAATGTTGGTGATATTTTAAAGACTAGAGGTATTATATAGCAATTTCCATTAATTATGAGGTACGCTAATTCGCTGGTTTTAGGTGGTAGGTGGTAGGTGTTAGGTATTAGGTTTTAGGTGAAGTAGTGAAGTGGTAAAGTGGTGAAGTGGTGAAGTGGTGAAGTGGTGAAAATTATTTATTTGTTTCTAGATTGGCTGTTTAGTAAGCGCAATTATC
The DNA here is from genome assembly GCA_030064835.1 of Microcoleaceae cyanobacterium MO_207.B10. Taxonomy (GTDB): domain Bacteria; phylum Cyanobacteriota; class Cyanobacteriia; order Cyanobacteriales; family Microcoleaceae; genus JASJEE01. The sequence continues at coordinate 2,012 of JASJEE010000103.1, forward strand.
CTATTGGTAAGGTTGAAAATTCCTTGTTTTTAGGTGGTGGGGAAAGAACATGAAGTTCTACCTCACCAAGAGCAATAAACGCTATATAGAAGGTGTTGGGTTCATAAAAATCTTCGGCTATATATCCCTCTCGCTATTTCTAAAACACTTGTAGATTAGTTTTTAATTCATGTTCTAATTTTCTATCTTGTTTTAATAAAAATTTGATTAAAGTAATATGTTCCTTCAGAATTTTTAGCAACACCAATACCAGTTAAATTATAGTCACCTACCATATTTTTATGATGACCAGGACTATTAATCCAACCTTCCACAGCTTGTTCTCCAGGATTACTATAACCAAAATTATTAGCCAAATTTTCAGCAGCACTTCTGTAAGTAATTTTTTGACTGATTACTTCTACTCTTTCTTTAAATCCATCATGGCTAAAAGTTGCTTCTCCACTAGCCATTTGTTGAGCATGAATTGCAGCTTGTTGAGCAATAGTATTATCCCATTCTAGAGCAGGCAAGTTCTGATATTTTCGATATTGATTTATTTGAGCAAAGACAGATTTTTTCAATCTACTAACATCAGGTGAAACTGTTACATTTGGTCTAGAAATAGGAGTTTGTCTGGGATTTTTAATTTCTGGCATTTCTGGCAAATTTTCAATTAATTGTTGATAATTACAACTACTCAAAAATATTGTCATAATCCAGAAAATTCCTTTTAAATATTTATGATTCATTCGTTAATCTACTCTGTGCTATGTGCCACTACTTTAAGCCCGCTTTTTAAGTAATTTTGGAAGGTACATCTTGGAATAAAATACCCTAACTATTATTTTTCAACATCCCCTAGCAAATCGAGGAATAAGAGAAAATATTAGATTAGAGTAAATTTCTTAAACCATTATATACCAGCCGTTGGTTAGGAGATTTTCCAACCGATAAAATTTAATTACAGCAAGAATGTAAGGGGGAATGGCGATTCGCCCCTACTAAATTCTGACTTCAGCTATACAACTATCACTAATTAATTGACTATAATTTGTTACAAATGGCGGAATTCCTGGAGCAATAACTGATTGATTTTTAGCTTCTCGGTTGGCTACTTCCAAATTAAGTTCAAAGAGAAATTTCAGAGGGTTGTCATTATTTTTTATCCCATAAGCAGAACGTACTTTACTATCGAGATTTTCCTGTGCTTGATGTAATTTGGTGTTTTCTGTTTTCTCTAAATTTTGATAAATTTCTCTCAAGCTAATTTGATTTTTCTCCATGATTTGACGACGAACTTTGATTAATTCTACCGCTGCATTTGCCACATTAATAACTTGTTCTGAAGTTGGATTTTGCGGCCAGGGAAATGTATCAAAAACAGTCTGAGATGTATAGCGAGGATCGCCCTTGAAAGTTGAACAACGTTCTGTAAACCAAAGCCAATGAATACTTGATTGTAAAATACCAAAAGAATAGTCGTCATCAAGTGGGAAAACTTGTAAAGCATCGCTAGGTCGAATAGCAGAATTAATAAATTCAAATATCGGTCTTTTTGTGACTCTACTACAAACAATATATCGAGATAATTTTTCAATTTTACCGATTAATTCTTCTCTGGGATAAGAAAGCAACCACCACTTAACCAGAAAGTTTTGATGATGTCTATTAACATTAGCTTTAGGATTCTTTTGGCGAGCTATTTCATTCGCTTTTCTTTGTGTTTCTGCTGCCGATTCTCTGGTGGGTAAAACTAATTCTTTTATTCTTTGAAATGGCAGTTTATATTTTTTAGCTGCGTCTATTTCTCGTGGGTGAAAATCTATCACATATCGTTGCGGTTGTGGTGGAATAGTTGAAAGTAAATTATCTCCAGTTAAATAAGGAAAAATTACCTCAGAATTTTTGCGGGAACTAGCAAAAATTTCTCTTGCTTCTTCAGGAGTTAATAAAAAACCTTCGTGTCCGTGAGTTTGCCCTTGATAACAACTCTTAGGATTAAGATTAACCTTTAATTTTTTAGCTTTAGTAACATCAAATCCTGTAGAAAGAGCAGAATTAATATAGTCTAATTCCATCATTTCCCAAGGATTATTTTCTTTATCTCCAATTTGATAATAAAGTTTCTTTTTGCCAGTTACTTTTCCCTTCATCCAATTAACAATTGAAACATGAACTACCGCATCCCCAGACCAAACTTGACTCGAAACAGCTTCCGTAATAGTACCCGAATTAACAATATAATCTAACCCTCCTTCGCGAGAATAATTTTGACGTATTGTATTAGTTCCGACTAAACCAGCACGACCATTTTCTGGTAATTGATCATGGCTTTTTCTAAACCAATAAACACAATAATCAGCTCTTCCTGGAACTTCTGAATATTTCTCTCTTAACCTATTAATATAACTACGACCTAATTCAAGTTGCATTTTATTTTTAGACTGAAAAGGAGGGTTGCCAATAATCGCATTTACTTGAGGCCATTTACTAAATAAAGCATCCTTACAAACAATATTTTTATTCAAAGTATCTAGAGGTAAGACAGTTTCATTTATCCCTAGTTTATCAATGGCAACTTTACGAGCAATAGTTAATGTTACTCGTGCTAATTCGACGGCAAAATAATTATTGTCTATGCCATAAAATTGTAGGGGCGTAACAAACCCCATTTCTAATTGAGATGATTGAGAAATTTCGGTTAATTTATCTAATAATAACTGTTCGGCAAGTTTCAATTCTTGATAAGCCATATAGAGAAAATTTCCCGAACCACAAGCAGGGTCGAGAACTCGATAATTTCGCATTTCTGTTCTGAGAAATTCTAACTCTTTAACAGTATTAGCTACCTCAATTTTTTCTTCCCAAAATTTACTAATCGTCGGTCGAATTATTTTCATAATGTCATTTTCTGAAGTAAAGTGAATCCCTCCTGCATGACGTTCTTTTTCATCCATCGTACTTTGAAAAATATTACCAAAAATAGCAGGTCGAACTTTACCCCAATCTTCCCTAGCAGAAGCTTCTAAAAATTCTAATTCTTCTCGACGCAATTCAATTTGAGGAATAGTCGCAAATAATCCGCCGTTGAAAAAATCTACACCTTTACACATACCAACTTTAGTAATTCCTGGATTATTCATTTCTTGGAATAAACGACCGGATAAAATGTCATAAGTGCTTTCTCCTTTTAGACATTTTTGAATACAATTAGTAAACAGATTTTCTGGTAATAAACCCCGCCATTGAGCAAACATTGCTAAAACAGATTGCAATACAAATCTTTGCGCTTCTTCTACAGTAAAATTACTCCCACTTCTAGCCTTAAGTTTCTGAAATAATTCTCCCATTCTTTCAGCAGCTCTTTTTGTCACTTCCACAACTTGAGAATTACGAAAATTAGGAATAGTTGAACTATGCTCCATAAACGTAAAAACATTCAAACGTTCCGGCAATTCTACTAAGGGAATAATATCAATCGGAGTATCAACTAATTTGTCAAAATCATAAATCCAAAACTCTTCAAAATTACAGAGAATTACATATTTTGGTCGTGGTGTTAAATTTCTGGCATATTCCCAAGCTTGACCATAATGTTTGTGCAGATTTTTTATCTGTTTATATTTCATTTCAACTAATACCGAAACTAGACTTTCACGCGGCCAAAATAAATCGGCAAATCCTGTTTTTCCCTTACGACTACCATCAGGAACTACCTCTTCACATTTAGCACCTGCTTCTTTTAAACCTGCATATCCAAATGCTTGAAAAAATCTATCTAAAAATAATTGACCATCACTTCTTTCTCTACCACTAATATATTCCCGACAATAGTTAAGAAAAGCGTGGATACTTTCTGGTGTAGCTGGCATAATAATATCGTTTATTGAAAATTATCTTGTATTAATTATAGAAGTTATTTAGTACCTTTTCTCGTGATTAAATTCTTTAGTTACGAGTCGTCTGTGAAATAGAGTTAATACAGGAAAAAGATTGAAAAAATACTCCTCTACTACCCTCCTGTTTAAGAAGATTAAAATCAGATTTTTCCTGTCATCAAATCTTTCTATCTATGACTTCCTTGATGGAAGCTCGGCAGCATTTTCATTCTCTGAAGCTCCTGAAAAAAATCGCGCCTCAAAGGATATAAGGTTGCATCCTCACAATTTTTGTGATATCATAAAATTTACTGGCGGTTGTTCGCCCATGCGCATGATTTTTTATTCAACTATAATTCCTTATAGTGTAGACAATCAAATATTCAATAATTTTCCCTAGAAGCAAAACTAGAAACATTATTAGTATTTGTAGAAAGGAATACCTGGTATGGGAGCAAGATGCTCCCACTGTTCTTGTCATAAAAATAATGACAATGTACCACCATTACAATGCACTATCATCTAAATTACAACAGATTTCCAGCACAAAGAACTACAGATATTAATAATTAAATCTTACCAGTACGAGCATCTTGCTCGCGTGGATGTACCTCATCAAAATAAAATCCGCAGCAAAATAAATGTCTGGTATGGGAGCAAGATGCTCCCACTGTTTTTGTTACAAAAATAATGACAATGCACCACCATTACAATGCACTATCATCCTCGCGTGGATGTACCTCATCAAAATAAAATCAGCTCTAATCACCCCTCCAAAAACTTCGCTACCGTCTGCACATCCTTATCCCCACGACCAGAACAATTCAAGACAATACGCGGACTACCACTTAACTGCGGACAAAGAGTTTCTAAATACGCGATCGCATGAGCAGTTTCCAAAGCTGGAATAATACCCTCCATCTGAGACAAACGTTGAAAAGCAGCAACCGCCTCATTATCAGTCACACTATAATATTCAGCTCTACCGCTATCCTTCAAAAAGCTATGTTCAGGACCTACTCCAGGATAATCTAAACCAGCACTAATAGAATGTGGTTCTATTATCTGACCCTGCTCATCCTGCAACAAATAACTCATCGCCCCATGCAACACACCGACACGACCAAGAGTCAAAGTAGCAGCGTGCTTATTCGTATCAACTCCCTCACCCGCAGCTTCCACACCGATCATCCGTACCGACGACTCATGCACAAATTCATGGAATAAACCCATCGCATTAGAACCACCACCAACACAAGCCATCAAAATGTCAGGCAAACCGCCCCACTTTTCCACACATTGAGCGCGAGTTTCCACACCAATAAGAGCATGAAAGTCACGCACCATCATCGGGTAGGGATGAGGACCAGCAACCGAACCCAGAATATAATGAGTTGTTTCCACATTAGTCACCCAGTCGCGAATAGCTTCCGAAGTCGCATCTTTGAGAGTACCGGTGCCAGCTTCCACTGATCGTACCTCCGCCCCCAGTAGTCGCATTCTGAATACATTTAGAGCTTGACGTTCCATATCGTGAACGCCCATATAAATCACACATTCCAAGCCAAACCGAGCGCAAACTGTAGCAGTCGCCACACCATGTTGACCTGCACCTGTTTCAGCAATAATGCGTTTTTTTCCCATTTTCCGAGCCAATAAGGCTTGAGCGAGAGCATTATTAATTTTGTGCGCCCCCGTATGGTTGAGGTCTTCCCGTTTGAGGTAAATTTGTGGCCCTGTACCATCTGGTCTAGCGTAATGTTCGGTCAGACGTTCGGCGAAGTAAAGAGGACTAGGGCGACCTACATAGTCTCGGAGGAGTTGTTGTAATTCTTCTTGAAATGAGGGGTCTTGACTGTATTGTTTGTAGGCTGCTTCTAGTTCAAATAGGGCTGGCATTAATGTTTCTGGAACATATTTACCGCCAAATTGGCCAAATCTACCAAGGCCATCAGGTTGTTGAGTTGCAGTTAGATTTAAAGGTGTAGTAGTCACAAATTGTTTCTAAATAATGGAACATTTCTCATTATATGTATCCTAGCTGATAGTAGTCTAGCTAGGTTGAAAATCATTGATTTTGATTGTTACAATCTTGCTAAATTAAGGTTATATAGCACTACGTTAATTGGCTCTTGACATTTATAAATCCTTTTAGCGGTGCTTTTCCGCACCGAAAACCCTTTAACAGTTTACTATCCCCTATTCCCTATTCCCTATTCCCTATTCCCTAGCGCGTAGTGCTATACAGTTTAAAATTTGCAAATTAAATGTGTGTTAGCTCTACTAACTGTTTTTCTCAAATTTTTTTAGGAAATTTTAATTTTTCTTGATAGATATCAAGTAAATATAACTTTTGTAAAAAATTGTTGTAAAAATCAGATAATACTTTCAAAAAAGCACAAAATAATTAATATAAATCCTCTTTCTGTTAAAGAAGAGAAACACATCTAAAAAAAAAATTTAGATGATAAAATCTAGAAAATATTAAGAGAATATTATGCAAGTAGAAGAACTTTTGGCACGTTATGCCGCAGGCGAAAGAAATTTTCGGGATGTTGATTTGTTTCGTTCCGAACTTAGTAATATTAATTTAGCTGGTGCAAGCTTGTTTCGTGCAAACTTATTCCGAGCTAATCTATTTAGAGGGAATTTGATTGGTGCTAATCTGTATAATGCTACTTTAATTGGTGCTAATTTATATTGTGTAAATCTCAGTGGAGCTAATTTGAGTGGTGCTAACTTAACTCGTGCTGACTTAAGTGGTGCTGACTTAAGTGGTGCTGACTTGAGCGCTGCTGATTTGAGTGGTGCGATTTTAAGCTATGCTAATCTTAGTTATGCTGACATGAGTCGTACTAATTTACAGAAAGCAACCCTAATTGATACAAACTTGAGTGCTGCTAATTTAAGTGGTGCTGACCTCAAGAATGCTAACATAAGTGGATTAAATGTTAGCGAAACGAGATTTTCTCTTGGTATCGGTCTCTCTGAAGAATTGAAGAAGGAATTACAAGAGCGAGGAGCGATCATTGAGGATATGCCTGGCGAACCCCATGCAAGTAGATTGTTGAGTCGAACTTAAATTGGTTTAAAATAGTAATAGAATAGTAATAAATTTTAGAGCGTCTAGGCTAAATATAAGTTATTTACCTGGGCGTTCAAACATTCTTGAAAGCTTTAGTTAATCTTTTGTTTTGCTTCTGTAGTTAGGAGTCTTGTACAGCAAATTCTAAGTTAATTTGGCACTAAGAAAAAAGTGCATATTTGAGATTATTAAAAATCCCAAAAAATCAAAAATAAAAGCCATTTTTATCTGTCATTTTTTAATTATTTATGCCTCTTACCAGTTACAGCATTCTCCTTTGATCGTAAGGTACATAGCTAATACCATTTCTCAAAAACTTTTATACTGGGAGTAGGGGAGAAGTAAAAAATATGAATAATTAACACTAAATGCCTAATAATTATCAAAAAAATTATTCGGCCGATATTAATTACTTAATAATTGAAGTGTCACCTAAGTATAGTATCACTTTTGGTAATTCGGATAACAGGCAAGATGCCTATGCTACAAATAATTTACAATTTAAAATAGTAAATTATTAGTCCGAAATATGCTATAAGTCTTCCTTGTTCCTTCTTTTCTGGCGATGTCTATTTATTGTTTATTTAATTTTATTTGATTCAAAATTATTTAAAAAACTATCTAGAATAATTATTAAAGAAAGAAGAGTAATGATTTTTGAGCAAGACTTTATGAGATGATAGAGTCAGATCAATTTGCAGCAAAAAATCATGTCTAGTCAAAACAAAATTTCGTGGCAAGAACGCTTTCAGTATAAATTTGATAACTTTATGTCCAGGGGCGGGTTCTCTGTCTTTCTAGCATTAGTGTCAGCTTTCTTTGCAGCATTTCTCTTAATGACAGGTATACGTTACCTTTCTGAGTTTATTTTTCCCAATCAAGATTTAGAAAGCGATTTGCTTTGGGATGTATTTGTACAACTCATCGGTCTTAGAGACACCGGAGATGAAGCTAATTTTGCCACTAAAACTGTAGGAGTTTTAACGATTTTTCTAGGTTTGGTACTTTTCTCTAGTTTAGTCGCTTTTATTACTCAAGAATTTGAATCACGATTAACTTTGCTGAAAAAAGGTAAAAGTATAGTAGTTGAAAAAAAACATACTTTAATCTTAGGTTTTAATGAAAGAATTGTCGATATTATTACTGAGTTAGTAATAGCTAACGAATCAGAACCTGATGCAGCAATCGTCATTTTATCACAACAAGATAAAGAAGAAATGGATGATTTTCTGCGGGAGAAATTAGGAGATTTAAAAACTACTAGAGTAGTAACTCGTAATGGAATAATAACTCAGATAAATAATCTGAATAAAGTAGGAGTTAAAGTTGCTAAATCAGTAGTAATTTTAAATGAGGCGAAAGAAACAGACTCACAAGATGCGAAAAAGTTATCGGATGCTAGAGTTGTTAAAGCAATTTTAGCCACTGTAGCAGCTAATGAGGAAAAATTCTCCCTACCACCAATAATAGCTGAAATTCGCTCAGAACAATATCGAATTTTAGCTCAAAGTATTGCTCCTGCAGCTGTAACTACTTTAAATGAAGCTGATATTTTAGCAAGAATTTTAGTTCAAACTTCACGGTCTGTAGGACTAGCAACAGTATACTTAAATTTAGTTGGTTTTGCCGGAAATGAAATTTATTTTTATCGTCCTCAAACTAATTGGCAAAACCTCACCTTTGCTGAATTGCAATTTCATTTTTATCAAAGTATTCCTTTAGGTGTCCGAGATAAAAATGGCGATGTCATTATCAAACCAAATAGCAATTATCAGTTAAAAGATGCTGAAGAAATAATTGTTTTAGCAGAAGATGACTCTCAAATTAAATTTAATAAAGAACCTTTACTTAAACCTGAAATTGTAGGGTATGTTGACTGTCGCAAAACTATTACTAGAAAAACAGAAAAACATTTAATTATTGGTTGGAATGCTAAAACTCCTATCTGTCTTCGAGAATATGCTAAGTATGTAGTTTCAGGTTCAGAAATTAATTTAGTAACTCACAAATTAACACCAGAAATTGAAACACAGTTCGCTCAAATTAGTCAAGCTTATCCTCAAATTTTAATGCAAATTTGGAAAATAAATGTAGATGTTGTTGAGGAACTTAAAACTCTCAAATTAGAACAATATAATAGCATCTCAATTTTAGCTAGCAAAGGTAGAAATTCTGAGGAAATTGATGCTAAAACTCTGACAATATTACTAGAAATTAGAAAAATATTTTTGGAATATACAAAGGAAACAGGAAATACTGTAACAACTGAATTAGTAGTAGAACTGGCTGACTCAGAAGAAACAGAGCTAGTAATTAAAGCTGGCGTTCAAGATTTCCTACTTTCTAATCAATTTGTCTCTAAAATTTTAGCTCAGGTATCTCAAGAACCAGGTGTAATGCCAGTATATCGTAATTTATTTTCCGCAGAAGGTAGCGAAATGTATATTAAACCCATAGAGCTTTTCTTCCCACCTGAAAAACTCGGTAAATTATCTTTTGCTGACTGTGTATTTGCAGCTCAGTCTCGCAATGAAATTTGTCTTGGTGTAAAAATAAGTTCTGATGCTCAAGATCAAGAAAAGAATTTTGGTATTTATTTAGCACCACGTTTGGATACTAAGTTTCATCTAACTATTGAAGATGAACTAATTACAATTGCTGAAGATGAAACTTGATATCTTTACTCACGATAATTTGCGATGGAGCGAGATTCCTAAATCTCAAAGTTTAGGTTTCTGTTTGAGAACAGATAAAAACTACTAAATATTAGTTAATATTAATTATTCACTCCCGCAAATCATATCTAGTAAGTACGGAATCTAAACATAGCAAACTTTTTGGTAATTGTTATAATAAAAACTAAAATGTAAAGTTTTCTGAAAAAAGGCCAAATATACAAAATCTAAGTTTAGAACAAATATCGGCCCAACTAGATAGTGAAAATTCTCGCGATCGCCTCCCTAACTAGGGTTGGCTGATAAAATCTCAAAGGATTGACTGATATTGGTTAGAGCAATTTGGAGCTATGAAAAAGTACCAGGTTTTTGGTGAATAGACGGCAAAAAGTGAGTATTTGCGGGTAAATATGGCAGAAAATCACTCAAGTTATTCAGTGGAAAAACTTCTCTATAATACCATGCGTGAAAAAAGAATGTTGTGCTTGATCAAACTTCAAGTATTAACCAATTAATAAATTTTTTCCACTTTATCCCTTTTATAATCGGCTTTTTTCTGGGTTTTTCCTATTATTTCACTACACCCAACACCCCACACCTAACACCCAACACCCAAGATTAATAATATTTGTAGCAAACATTTATCAATTTGGTATAACTCCTCTAACTCCAGAGTCTTAACTACTCCCTACTCCCTACTCTCTACCTCAACAAAAAGACTTTTTCAAGCCCTAACTATCATTTCTACCAGTTTCTCAGTAGGCAACTGGTTTCGCCTTTCTCTATCTTGTTCCTATGTATTTCAATATCCCTCCACCTGAATCCTTACGATTTTAAAACCTACTACTTCACACTTAATACCTACTCGATTTTTTCCGGTGGGAAAGTTAAAAAGTTACCCACCGCGCCAATTGTCTGATATCTTCTACCTCTAAATTCAGTAGTATAAACACTGAATAAAATCAAATTTTGACGCTTAGTTGCATTATCCATTAACTCTTTAATTGTAGTTCTTTGACTCTTAATTAACTTTTCACAACTCTCAACCAATTCACCTGTAAAATCCTTCAAAAAATCTGGAACTTTAGACTCTTTACAAACCGATCCTTTAATCTCACTAGCCAATTTATTAGAAGCATAATTGACATATTCATCTCTAGGAGGATTAGTAAAACCCATAACTGTCGCTCCTACAACAGCAGCGATCACTCCTGTTTTACTCAGACCCGAAAACTTAGGTGGTTTACTATAGCTGCTCTTATTTTTATCTTGTAACATAATTTATAATTTCCTGATTGTTTTGTATAATTTAGATACAGAAAATGACTACTTATATTTCCCTACTGACGAGAGAAAATATTTTCACCTTTCTACTGTTAGACTACATATAAGTAGGGGCTAATTTCCGGAAGAAATAATTAGGAAGCGAAAGAAGCCACACCGTTTCACTGACCAGATTTAGTATTACTAATTTTTGTAATTAGACACTAAAACAACCTATTTCGACTTTCTCCGATTAATTTCGGCTTGTAACTCTTGAATTTGACGGCGCAAAGCTTCCGCTTCATTTTCCGAGGGCTTTGTTTCCACCTGCACCGAGCCTTCTTCAGTCGCCTGTTTGTAATTACCTGCACGAATTTGACCATATTCCGCAGAATATGCCCAATTTTGCAAATAACGCAGCCTCTCCACAGGGAAAGGATGACTCAACATTACTCCCTGACCGCCATTATAAAGTAAAAATTTATACACCTGATTCAGGCCATCTTGGTCAAGGTTTTGATAGTTATCTGACTGACGGATAAACTCTTGCAAACTACACTCCTGAGCATACTTGCCACTGACACCAGCCAACTTCATCATAGTTTGCATCACTAAATTCAGGTCATCCATCACCAAAAAAGCTGCCCGATCTGCCGATAATTCAGCCTTGCGTCGCCATTCATAGAAAGCATAAATTAGCCCGCTGCTGACCAAATTACCTAGACCAAATGTTACTTCCCCAATCATAGAAGCAACACCCATGGCCCAAACTGCCATCTGATTTAAAATTGGATGGCCGCACTTAATATGTCCTAATTCGTGAGCCAGTACAGTTTTTAATTCTGCCTCATTTAATAAATCCAAAAGACCTGTATTTAGTACAATTAAAGGTTGATCTTTACCCAAAGAATAGCTGTTAACTTGAGGATTTTGAGCAACAAATAATGTAGGTTCAGGAAATATATCTAAATCTCTGACACATCCACGAAATATCTGATAGATGCTAGCATATTGACGAGGACTAACTTGAATACTATTGCCCATTAAATAAACATATTGTGGGCGTTCGTAGACAAACTCTACGAATTTACTAGCAATCAAGTCAAATCCAGGTACTCTGCGTAGAGCATCTTCTGCTTGCTGATCGAGTGGATGGCGAAAAGCTTCACTAGAAATTCCAGTATAAGTAGGCATGATGAAATTCTCTCTTTTTAGCAAAAATATGCCAGTTTTGATGTCTGGTATTTAGGAATGAAATTTATTTTGAGGTTCAGACTTAAATATGGATGACCTAAAAAATCACGATTCACTAGATCGATCTTTAGAAAAAGCTCTAACAAATCAATTAATAGATAGATATTTTGATCATACAGAAAGTTGGCTGAGAGCTATTTTACGAAAGTGTATATTTTCTCTAGCCCATCTAAATGGACAGACTATATTTTTAATTGAATGTCCAAACTTAGCGGTGGCCAAACGATTGAGTCGCAAAACTTATCCTTTTTTATGGTTTGCAGATCATTTTTCCCATTTTAATAGTGGCAAAGTTCTAGTGTGTTATTTGGATCGAGACCAAAACTGGCAGTGCTATGATTCGGATCGAAAGTTGTGGGGATCTTTGAATCAATTTAATGCTTCTTCTGCTACAACTGATGATTGATTTGACATTATTACTTTGAAATCAAAGATTATCATCAATGGCAAATTATTGCTTTGCAGACTTAACACAAACTGCTTGATGTTACCCCATGAGAAAAAATACTTTTAGCTAGGTTAGAAAGAAAGTGAGTTGTACTCTTGCTAGACACCCTCCACAAGCTTTTTCTTGCTATGATACCAATCCTATTTTAGTTTGACTAAATTAATTATTTGCCTAGTAACAATTGTGGTAATCTCTCCAGAACTCCCTTAAATGGAGCATTATCATTTATAACTCTGACTAATACCAGGGCACCCTGAATTTGAATAATTCCATCCTCGGACTTTTGCCTGGCCAATTCTGGCTCTATCCCCCCTTCATACCAATTCAAAAAAAGAATGTTACGAATGGTAAGGGCGATAAAAAGACTTTTAATAAGATGTCCCTTTGACAAAAAAGATGATTTTCGACCTAAAAAATGGTATTAAAGTAATTACCATGAGACTTCCCCTCCTGGGAGGGGTTAGGGGTGGGTTGACTCCTGAATCCTGACTCCTAAAAAATCCCCTATTTATCCCCTATTTATTTGTAGCAAACATTTATCAAAATGGTATCAATCAACACTTGGGTTAAAGTCTCAATCCAAATTATTAAAATATTCTGAATTTGCTCCTCAAACAAATTATGGGCTTCTCCTACTGAGAATACTGCCCAGAGGCAGTTTAGTTGACCTTGACAGTAAAATTCGTTGCTGTTTTAGGTCATGGTTTGAATACGTTCTTCTGGTGGGCTATCTGCTTGTAAGGGCTTCAAAATAGTGGTTTGAAACAAATTGTTGCCATATTCTAGGACTGTGGCTGCCATTTCTTGTTTTCCCCCAGGAAAGTAGTTGTAGAGGCTGGCTTTTCCTAAACCTGTGGCTTTTGATAGTCTGGCTAATGTGGTCCCTTCATAGCCATATTGCCGAAATACTTGAATTAGTTGGGCGATCGCTTGTTCTTTGGACATTAAATAAATTTTTCTGATTCTCTCTTGAGATTTTACCGAACGTTCGGTATAAAAAATATTTTCAGATTGGTAATTTTCAGTCACTAGGAAATTGCTATGAAAGTCAAAATTTCCAGCAAATGGCAAGGCAAAACAAAATTTTCCCACAGACTATTACCAACTGAAAAATCAACTTAAAACCATCAACAAAAGACAGAAATTTTTAATAATAAATAGAGGAAAAAAACAAATGAAAGCACAAATAATCGAACAATTCGGAGCGCCCAATATATTCAAAACCGCAGACTTACCAAAACCATAAATAATTCCCGGTCACGTCTTAATTAAAGTTGCAGCCACCAGTATCAACCCCGTTGACTACAAAATTTGCAATGGAGCGCTTTCAGATATCGCCCCAGAATTTCCAGCAATTTTACACGAAGATGTAGCAGGAGTCATCGAAGCAGTGGGAGAAGGAGTAAGTAATTTTCAACCAGGAGATGAAGTCTACGGTTCCGCGGGAGGAATCAAAGGAACTGGAGGCGCTCTAGCAGAATATATGCTAGCAGACGTATGGTTAATAGCCAAAACATTGAAATTTTCGGAAGTTGCAGCAGCACATAAATATTTTGAGTCTGGTCAAGCAGTAGGAAAAGTTGTACTAGGAATTTAAACCGTGTGGATTTGATATTACTTCTGACTTCTATTATGATGATCTAGTGTTGGTTTTCATTTCTTTAACCCAACCTCGGTAACAATTAACTTAATTCTTTCGACTAAAAAAATTGAGAAAACAGAACCATGATTAAACTCTACAACCACGAAATATCTGGCAACTGCTACAAAGTACAACTAATGTTGTCGCTTTTAGGACTAGAATATGAACTTGTCCGCGTTGACTTAATGAAAGGCGAACACAGAACCCCCGAATTTTTACAAATTAATCCCTTCGGACAAATACCAGTGCTAACAGACGGAGATATAGCTCTACAAGATGCTCAAGCAATTTTAGTTTACTTAGCCCGACGCTATGGTAACGAAGACTGGTTGCCACTGGATGCTGAACCTATGAGTAGAATTATGCGATGGTTGTCAACAGCAACAGGTGAAATTCGTCAGGGTCCAGAGTCAGCCAGACTATATCATCTGCTTCAGGTTCAAAGTATCAATATTGAAACTGCTACCAAAAAGTCTGAGAATATTCTGAAAATTCTTGACCAACATTTAGCAGAAAATAATTGGCTGGCGTTGGGTCGCCCCACTATTGCCGATATTGCCTGTTTTCCTTATGTGGTATTGGCACCCGATGGTAAAATTTCTCTATATCCTTACACTAACGTTAGAGCTTGGATCGAAAGGATTAAAAATTTACCTGGTTTTGTAGGTATGGTTGGTATTAAGTAACAAATAGTGAGTTAGGTTTTTCATTAGAACCCTAACTCTCCTCGCTAATTCTATTATTTTTAATATTCTTTGCTAAATTGGCTGTATATTCAGTTTCGTGGTTGGCGTCGCGGCTTGCTGAAAGTATTGGATGAGAAGACTTTGGGAATATTTATTTGGCATTGCATAATTGCGGGATGATTTTGTCGCCCGA
>JASJEE010000104.1 GCA_030064835.1 Microcoleaceae cyanobacterium MO_207.B10
GGCGTTGCTGATTTGGGGTATGATTTATATTTATTAGCGATCGCTAAACTATTAAATAGTAAGTATTCTAGATTGTTGAGTTTTTATTTTCATACCTTGATTCAGCAAGGCCAGTTTTCCAAACCCCTACTTTTTTGAAAATCTTACCTTACCTTATACCAATTAAAAAAAAGAATGTGATGCTTGAGCAAACTTCAACGATTAACTAATTAATAAAGTTTTTCCACTTTATCCCTTTGATAACCAGCCTTTTTCATTGTTTTTCCGATGATTTCACCACACCCCACACCCTATAGCCAAAACCCAAGATTGATAATATTTGTAGCCAACATTTATCAATTTGGTATTAGATAGTGAATGGACGAGTAAAGATTAAGCCAATAAGCTGTCTTAATCTTTGGTATGTTTGGTGGGTTACGGCGGAAAGTTAAGAGTTCTGGTGAATCAGAATATTGATTGCCGCCTAACCCACCCTAAGCATTTGGAGTCTAGGTAAATTAAGTAAGCTTTGAATTACGGTTGATACCCCTCATCATCCTCAAAATCATCATCCTCAAAATCATCATCATCATCCACCAACTCATCATCTAAATTTGAAAACTCAGAGGCAAAACTATCAGCCGTAAAATCAGAATCATCTATATCTGGGTGTATACTTTTTTTCATCTGAGGAAACGGAAGCTCATCATCGATGAACTGGTTTTGATGATCGGATGATTTTTGAGCATTTTCAAAATCATTATTCATCGGTGACATCGGCGATAAATTCAGACTACTTTCTAGCTCATAAGAACGTGCTGTTTGGTCATCCAAAACCACACTCTGTAAATCATCTTCCTCAATAATATCTCCATCTTCCTCCCAACTTTGTTCCAAACGATTAATCTCTGCACTCAAGGCATCTTCATAAGCATTAAAACCAGTACCCGCAGGGATTAAGCGTCCAATAATCACATTTTCCTTCAATCCCCTTAACCAGTCAGACTTACCTTCAATAGCTGCTTCTGTTAATACCCTGGTAGTTTCTTGGAAACTAGCAGCGGAAATAAAGCTATCTGTATTCAGAGATGCTTTTGTAATCCCCAATAACATTGGTGTATACTGAGCTGTTGCTCCACCTGTAATCGCCATAGCTTCATTAACCTGCTGTACTTGTCGCAGTTCTATTAATTCTCCAGGCAACATAGTAGTATCACCACCATCATCAATTCGGACCTTCGCAGTCATCTGGCGGACAATCACTTCAATATGTTTATCAGAAATATCAATACCCTGAGATTGATAAACTGCTTGTACCTCATTAACTAAGAACATCTGGCAAGCTTCAAAACTCTTCAGACAAGCCTCATAAACATTGATATGATCGCGGTAGTAATTGAAGAAAATCTCTAGAATTTCATGGGGATTTCGAGGTCCATCTGTTAGTGACTCACCTACATCTACATTTTGGCCATCAGCAACAATCACATTTTGTCCAGGACCTACAGGATAGTTTGTGATTGTACCATCGGTAGAAACTACACTAACTTCTGCATTTTCATCCTCTACCTTAACCTGAGCTTGACCTGGATATTTCGCTAACACGCAAGATTCTTTTGGTTTGCGTGCTTCTAACAATTCTTCAATTCGAGGCAAACCCTGAATAATATCTCCGGTCTTAGTACGCTCAAATACTAGCAACACCAGATTATCTCCCCTTTGCACCAAATCCCCATCAATAGTTAGCAATATAGCTCCAGCAGATACACGATAAGGACGAGCGTGACGTAGACTTACCTGATAACTTTCAGAACCATTTTCACCAGGTATTGCCTTAATTTTAGAGACAAAGCTAGACTCTTGCAGAATTACTCCAGGAGCAATTTCTGAGCCAGCTACTAATAAATCTCCTTCAGCAACTGATGGTGGGGTATCAACTGACATTTGCACCAAATCAACTTCTCGTACTATCAATATTCGACGAATTGCTTCTGAACCCTCTCGAATACCTCGCACTTCACCAGATTCTTTAGATAGAATCTCTGTGCGAGCTACTACTGCTCCCGCTGAAATCACATCTCCATCTTTAACTAAGAGTCGGGTATTGGTACTACCATGAGTTGTATCTGCAACTATATCTCGGCGAATCACTAGGGATTCAAGAATCACCAGTTGCAACCGCATTACCCCTTCTTCTTCTTCTGGATCAGGTAGTAACTCAATGTCTGCTGCTAACTGGGGAGCATCTTCTCCAATCTCTAATACTAACTGGGTTCTTAGTAACTCTAGACCTTCTACAGATTTTACTCGTTCCCCATCCTTATAGGGAATGCGTTGTACTGCTCGTAATTCAATGGAAGAGTTAATTGATTTTTGAGAAGGAACACCTGGTTCATCAGGTACTTTGAATTCAGTCACAGGTCGCAATAATAATCCTGGACCTTCTGGTGTTTCTACATATTCAATGTACTTGAGTTCATTAACACTTAACCCTGGTAGAAATTCCTGACCAGGTGTAGCAATCTGGCCGTCCATTTGGGTTAAATCTCCAAGGTCAGTTTCGTAATTTCCAATATGGAGTTCTCCTGGTTTAATTACTACTTCTCGGAGAATGTCATTTTTCTGGTGTACTTCGATGACTCCGTTAGACTGGCAGAAAATATCTTTAACTATTTCCATACCAGCTTCTACATATTGACCATCTTCTACCAAAAGCAGGGAGATATCTTTATTAACTTCGTGGCATTCTTCAGGAATCCATAAAATATTGCCACCTTTTGTGACTTCGTAGCCTTGTTTGGCTTTACCCCGCTTGAGAACTTCTACTCCCGCATATTTAATAATACCACCTGTGGCAGTTTGATAATTTTCGTCTAAAAGTTCAGCAATGACTTCATGGTTGCCGACTTTACTACCAGGTGCAACTTTGAGCGCAAACCTTTGATTATTTTGGGTTTCGATCATGTACTGTTCGCGATTTTGATGACTTTCCATCCGAACTTTTGCCTGATCTAGTCGCACACTAGCAGTAATAACTTCAATTTCACGAGGTAAGTTATCATTTTCTTGGGTGGGAACTGGCAGTTGAGTGGAGGTAGTAGAGCCTTGGTCTCCAACTACGTTTACTAATTGACCTGATTCATTATACTCTTCTGTTGATTGAGTTTCTAAAGTGCCAAAGTCTTCTCCTTTAGCAGAAGCAGGAAATCGGACTACACCTCCATGCTCAGTTACCAGTTTAGTCTCTGCGATTACACTATTTAATGTAATGTTAGTACCATTTTTGATGACTGGTTCTGCCCCTGGTGGCAGGTTATACACTTCTCCTGCTAATATCCAGATTAGACCACCTCGTTGGGCAATGCGAGTTGTTGTTCCTTGTCGGTCTACTTTTTCTTCTGGTACTAGACGGGAAAATTTTACCTCTCCTGCCAAATCTGAAGCTACTTCTTTTGTTACCTTTTCTGTTGTCTTTCTTACCTGACCAGCTTTTGGCACTTCTGCTAAAATTGCTCCGGCTGCAACTTGCTGACCATTGCCTACCATCAAGATAGAACCTTGAGCAATGGGCAAATTTTCTTGACGACCAGTAGGCGCTACAACCCCTAAGTCAAAGTTGTTTTCTGCAATCATCGCCTCATCACCATGGCGCGTCCGGAATGATCTGGTGCGAACATTGGCTGGATATTTGACAACTCCGGCAAAAGGTGCTATGAATTGGCGAGCTACTTCTCCGGTGAATACACCTCCAGTGTGGAATGTTCGCATGGTTAACTGAGTACCTGGTTCACCAATTGATTGAGCTGCAATGATACCAATTGCTTCTCCCATATCTACTGGATAACCGTGAGCAAGACTCCAACCATAACAATGTTGGCAAACTGAACGGGGAGATTCGCAAGTTAGAGGCGATCGCACAAATACTTCTTCCAGACCAGATTTACCTATAGCATTGGCTAGTTCTTCTGTAATAAATGTATTTCTGAGTGCTTGAATATTACCATCGCTAATAATTTCCCCTGTTACTGGATGTTTGAGGTCTGCTCCTAAAACTCGACCCAGAAGTCGGTCTTTGACGGGAATCAATACGCGATCGCCATCTTTCATACTTCTGGCGGTTACTCCCCGGTGTGTACCACAGTCTACTTCTCGAACGATTACATCCTGAGAAACGTCAACGAGACGACGAGTCAAATAACCAGAGTCAGCCGTTCTCAACGCTGTATCTACCAATCCTTTCCGAGCGCCGTAGGAGGAAATAATATATTCTGTGACTGTCAGACCTTCACGGAAGTTAGTTTTAATTGGCAAGTCAATAATTTCCCCTTGTGGGTCTGCCATTAGACCACGCATTCCTACTAACTGACGTACCTGGGAGATATTACCCCTAGCTCCAGAGAATGCCATCATATAAACTGAGTTTAGGGGGTCAGTTGCCCGGAAATTCCGAACTACCTCGTCTTTGAGGTTTTCACTGGTAATATTCCAGGTATCAATTACTTTTTGGAAACGTTCTACTTCAGTGATTTCTCCTTTGGTATAACGGGCTTCTGTGCTGCGAATTTCTTCTTCGGCTGCATCTAGAAGTTTTCGTTTTGAAGGAGGTATTTGTAGATCGTCTACACTAATAGAAACCCCTGCTTTTGTTGCATAACGAAAACCTAAATCTTTTAGCTTGTCTGCCATCAAAGCAGTTCTGGCTGTACCGTAATTATTATAAGACCAAGTTATCAGCTTTTTTAGTTGACCTTTATTAACTACTCTATTGCGGAAAATCTTCATTTTAATACCATTGAATATTGAATAAAGTACAATTTTTTTTGAAGTAGGTTATGAGGTTATAGGCAACCAAAATTTAGATAAAACCTACAACCTCATACTTAAAACCAATTAAGCCAAAGCACTTTGAATTGTTTGATTAAGAATTATCCGACCAGCAGTTGTGACTACAAACTGAGTTGTAGGTACTCCATTTATTTCCCGGACTTGACGAGACTTCAGATAAACTTGATTCACATTTCCCTGTTGATCGTAATGAATGCGATAGAGATGATAAGTTTTGACCACACTGCCATCTTCTAAATTTTTCTCTGACTTTAAGTCTCCTAAACTGTCGGGTAATATTTTGCTGTCCAGTGGAACCCAATAAATCTTAACTACAACTTCATCAGTAATTTTTTCTTCATCGGGAGGCATTTGTTCTGGTTTATCTGTTTCGACTTTTACATCACCACTGAGTCTGAGATATATATATGTATGTAACTGAACTTTTCCTTGTTCATATGCCCAAACTACTTCATCAAGATTACCGAAATAAAGTTCTTTTCCTGTTTGCAGTTTATGGTTTTCTGCTGTTAAATAATAACAACCTAATACCATATCTTGTGAAGGTGTAATAATCGGGCGACCAGTTGCAGGAGACAGAACATTATTTGATGCCAACATTAATAATCTTGCTTCTGCTTGTGACTCTAAAGAAAGTGGAACGTGAACCGCCATTTGGTCGCCATCAAAGTCTGCGTTAAATGCCGGACATACTAAAGGATGTAATTGTATTGCCCGACCATCAACTAAAATAGGTTCAAAAGCTTGAATTCCTAATCTGTGTAAAGTCGGTGCCCGGTTTAACATTACTGGATGACCTTCTATCACTTCTTGAAGTACATCCCAAACATTTGGGTCTCCCCTTTGAATCAGTTTTTTTGCAGCTTTAATATTGTTAACTAATCCCTGACGAATTAAACGATGGATGACGAATGGCTGAAATAATTCTATTGCCATTTCCCTGGGTAAACCACATTGATTAATACTTAATTTTGGTCCGACAACAATGACAGAACGTCCTGAATAATCAACTCGTTTACCCAATAAGTTTTGCCGGAAACGACCTTGTTTTCCTTCGATAATATCACTTAAAGATTTTAGAGGTCGGTTGTTTGCACCTACTACTGTACGACCGCGACGACCATTATCAATTAATGCGTCTACCGCCTCTTGTAACATTCGTTTTTCATTACGAATAATAATTTCTGGTGCTAAAATTTCTTGTAATCTTGCCAAGCGATTATTCCGATTAATTACCCGTCGATATAGGTCATTCAAATCGCTTGTTGCAAACCTTCCCCCATCTAGTTGAACCATGGGGCGTAAGTCTGGCGGAATTACAGGAATTGCATCCAAAACCATCCATTCAGGTCTTGAACCTGTAGCAATAAAGTTATCTATTACTCGCAAACGCTTGATTAATTTCGCTCGTTTTTGCCCTTTAGAATTAGCTATTTCTTCCCGTAACTTTTCTGCTTCTTCTTCGAGATTAATATTCTGTAGTAAAACCTGTAAAGCTTCTGCACCAATGCCAACTTCAACCCCAACTATTTCTGAGTCTTCGCTATAAATTTGGTCTTCAATTTCTAACCAAACATCTTCTGTTAAAAGTTGTTTATAAGCTAGGTTTTCGTGATTACCTGCTTCTAATACTACATAAGCGTTGAAGTAAACAATTTGTTCTACATCTCGCAATGGCATATCTAATAAAATTGCCATATAACTAGGAATACCTTTGAGATACCAAACATGAGTCACTGGTGCTGCTAATTTGATATAGCCCATGCGGTGACGACGCACTCGTGATTCTGTTACTTCTACACCACATCTTTCACAGACAATTCCGCGATGTCTTACTCGTTTATACTTTCCACAATGACATTCCCAATCTTTTGCTGGACCAAAAATTCGTTCACAAAATAAACCATCCATTTCTGGTTTTAAGGTCCGGTAGTTGATAGTTTCTGGTTTAGTTACTTCTCCTACGACTGTACCATTTGGTAAAGTTCTTTCTCCCCAGTTACGGATACGTTCTGGAGCAGCTAATCCAATTTTGACATAATCAAATCTTTGTTCAAGTTTTGGCATTTTTGCAATTCACAATTAAAAGTACAAAATTAACAGGTTGCTTCAAGGATGTGCGGAAAGTTTTTTTCTTTTTTTCTCTTTTAAAACTGGCGAAACTAGACAAAAGTTACGCAGTTTTTTTTTGAAATGATGTTAGTAGAAATGTGAGAATAGTGAGTAATTTATAATTTTTTGATACATCACTAAAAGTTTTTCAAACCAAACATCTTGTAAGTTTTAGGTTGAGTAGTTTTATATATAGCAACTGAAGCTGAGGTTAGGAAAATATTTCTATGGTTCAAAGAAAGCAGGTAACAGAAAAATGTCCTAATCTTTGATTCAAGGTGTTAGGCATTAGAATCAATATCATCTAATTACCTAACATCTAACATTTAATTTCTAACTAGTCTTCATTTTGCTCCTGAGACAATGATTCATAAACAGGACGATTTGGCGCTCGCTTACCAGGCAAATCAGCCATCAAATCAACTTCCACATCCTGAGTTGTACCATCATCCATGGTTTCTACTTTGTGAGCTGCAATATCCAAACATAGAGATTGCAACTCTCGCATCAACACTTTAAAGGATTCTGGTGTACCAGGTCGTGGAATTGCTTTTCCTTTAACAATTGCATTCAAAGCTTCATTCCGACCTTGCATATCATCTGACTTCACGGTCAATAATTCCTGCAAAGTATAAGCAGCACCAAACGCTTCTAAAGCCCATACCTCCATTTCTCCGAAACGCTGACCACCCTGTTGAGCTTTACCACCCAAAGGCTGCTGTGTCACTAGAGAATAAGGTCCTGTGGAACGAGCGTGAATCTTATCATCTACCAAGTGAACTAACTTCAACATATAGGCAATTCCTACAGTCACTGGACGGTCAAATTTTTCTCCTGTCCGCCCATCGTACACATAAATCTTCCCTGGATGATTCTCATCAAATACCCAATCTTTACCAGAATAATTTCGTGACAATTTCAATATCTCATGCACTGTTTCCCGTGATTTTTCTGCCCCGTGCATTTCATCAAACGGCACGCATTTAAACCGCATACTCAAAATTTCTCCAGCCCATCCTAGCAGACACTCAAATATCTGCCCTACATTCATCCGTGAAGGTACACCCAATGGATTCAAAACTACATCTAAAGGAGTACCATCTGGAAGATAGGGCATATCCTCGATTGGTAAAATCCGGGAAACAATCCCCTTATTTCCATGTCGTCCTGCTACCTTATCTCCGACTTGAATTTTTCGTTTTTGTGCGAGATAAACTCTGACCACCATATTTGCTCCTGGTGGCAATTCGTCGCCTTTTTCTCTCGTAAACACCCGGACATCAACAACGCGACCTTTTTCTCCATTAGGTACTCGCAGAGAATTGTCTCGTACATCCCGTGCTTTTTCTCCAAAAATTGCCCGTAGTAATTTTTCTTCTGGAGGCTGGTCTGACTCACCTTTTGGTGTCACCTTACCAACAAGAATTTCGCCAGACTCTACCCAAGCACCAACGCGAATAATGCCTTGTTCGTCTAAATTCCGCAGACCATCTTCCCCAACGTTAGGTATTTCTCTGGTAATTTCTTCTGGTCCTAATTTTGTCTGTCGGGCTTCTATCTCAAACTTTTCAACGTGAATAGATGTATAAACGTCGTCATAGACTAATCGTTCACTAATTAAAATCGCATCTTCGTAGTTATATCCTTCCCAAGGCATATAAGCTACTAAGACATTTTGACCCAAAGCTAATTCTGCACCTTCAGTTGAAGAGCCATCTGCTAATACCTGACCAGCTACCACTTGATCTCCCTCAAATGCCAGAGGTCGTTGGTTCAAGCAGGTATCTTGGTTTGAGCGTTGATACTTATGCAGTGGGTAATGAATTTCTCGACCTTCGGTATCAATTACAGACATTTTGGTTGAGTCTACATAACTCACTTCCCCATCTGTGCGGGTCAAAACTACCATACCTGAGTCACGGGCCGCTTGGGCTTCTAGACCTGTTCCTACCAGGGGTCGTTCTGGGCGTAAGAGTGGTACTGCTTGCCGTTGCATATTTGAACCCATAAGGGCACGGTTAGCGTCATCATGTTCCAAAAATGGAATTAATGATGTGGCAACTGATACTACTTGCACTGGGGATACTGCTACATAGTCTACTTGTAGGGGACTAGTAGTGGTAAAGTCTTGCCGATAGCGTACTGGAACTATATCTCCCAGGATTTGGCCTTTTTCGTCAATCATAATGTCCCCTGGTGCCACCCGAAAGTCGTCTTCTTCGTCGGCAGTCATGTATATTGGTGGGCGATCGCGCAACACCATACCATTTTCTACGGGATAGTAAGGTGTTTCAATAAATCCATAGTCATTAACTTTGGCATGATTTGCTAGGGAACCAATTAATCCGGCATTTGGTCCTTCTGGTGTTTCAATGGGGCAAATTCGTCCATAATGGGAAGGATGAATATCTCGGACTGCAAATCCGGCCCTTTCCCTCGTTAATCCTCCTGGCCCTAAAGCTGAGAGTCTTCGTTTATGAGTTAACTCGGCCAATGGGTTTGTTTGGTCCATAAACTGGGATAACTGGGAAGAACCGAAAAATTCTTTAATTGCTGCTACTAATGGCTTGGGGTTAACCAGTGATGCTGGAGTTAATGAGTCGGCCTCAGATACGGTCATCCGCTCCCGAATAATCCGCTCTAAACGATTTAAACCTACTCTTACCTGGTTTTGGAGCAGTTCTCCTACACTTCTGACTCGTCGGTTGCCCAAGTGGTCAATATCGTCGGTCTGACCAATGTCATATTCTAGATTGATTAGATAGTCGATTGCTGCTAAAATATCATCTTTTGTTAATACCCTTAATGTATCTGGTACGTTTAACCGCAGCTTTTTATTCAGTTTATATCGTCCTACTCGTCCTAGATCGTATCGCTTCTGGTCAAAGAACCGAGAGTGTAAGAGTTGTTCCCCACCTGCAATAGTTGGTGGTTCTCCGGGACGCAATTTCCGATATAGTTCTAGGAGGGCTTCTTCTTCTCCATATTGTCCTTCTTTTTCGATTGTTTTTTGGAAATATTCTGGATGTCGTAGGGAGTCAAAAATTTCATTGTCTCCGAGTCCTAAAGCTTTTAGTAATACTTGAGCTGATAGTTTTCGAGTTTTATCAATTCTGACCCAAACCAAGTCGTTTTTGTCGGTCTCAAATTTTAGCCATGCGCCTCGGTTAGGAATTAAACTTGCGTTATATGTACGTCGCCCACTTTTGTCAGTTTCGGACTTGTAATAAACTCCTGGAGAACGAACTATCTGATTAACGATTACCCTTTCTGCACCATTAATAATAAATGTTCCCCTATCTGTCATTAGGGGTAAGTCACCAATGAATACTTCTTGTTCTTTTATTTCCCCAGTTTCTTTGTTAATTAAACGAGTAGGAACATACATTTGTACTGCGTAGCTACTATCTCGTCGCTTTGCTTCTTCTACACTATATTTAGGTTGTTTTAGTTTGTAGTTTTTAGCAATAAAATGAAGTTCTAGTTTTCCAGTATAATCTGTAATTGGTGAATAACTTTCTAGTTCTTCTATTAGTCCATATTCTAGGAACCAACGAAAGCTTGCCCTTTGAATTTCAATCAGATCGGGCATATTGAAAATTGGCAGGTTACTCTGGGTATTAATCTTTAATTTTTGATGAATCATGCTTGGGTTTCCTAGATTATCAGTTTTTTTGTGGGTTTATTTTTTGGTACACAGATAAAATTTACTTTACTGTGTTGATAATTAATTTGTTATTTTTGAACTGTTCTTAATTTTGTTAGCTGGTTTATATATTATGTATGTATTTTTTTTTAGTGATATACCTCTGTAAATATTCTCCAGTAAGTTTTTTTCGGTACACAATAACAATGTCATGTTTTTTTCAACATATATTTCATTAAACTCCTCGGCAACTTAATATTTATGAGTTGGATAATAATGTTGATTGATTTTTTTTGTTTCTATACCTACCTTTGATTTCATAAATTACCATTATTTATTTATTTGGAGATTATTTATTGACATTAAATATTGAATATAGTAAATAAATATTGATTTAGTTAGTTCTGGTTTATTGATTTTTTCAACTCTTGAATACTATGTTGTTTGATTTTTTTTCCCTAGATGTTTAAGTTTTTTTCTTGGGTTTTTTTATCTTGAGTCACAAGAAGTTTTTTGATTACGATATTTAAACGACGATATTTTTTTTTGACATAGCAGATAAAATAATTAATTTATTATCGAGTTAGAATCAACAGCAAAGATTACAGATTATACAGCAGATTTCGGGCTGATGATGTACAAGGCGTGAATTGAATTTCTTAAAGGCATCTTGCCCGTAATCGGAGGCATCTTGGCTGCTAGGTCTAGACCTCATAAAATCTGGAAGCGCTGTCAAATAACTTTTTTCTTTAACATTGCAGATTAATTAACTACTATTTATCTCAACTAATTTTTACTCTTGAATAAAATTTAAGTTGTTGATTGACTTAATGATTATGTTTTTTACTTCTGTTTTTTAGACAGATACAATATTGTTCTATCATTAATCATATAACTGAGTAGAGAATAGGATAGGATAAAATATAAGAATTTATGTTTGACTAGATGCTGTGAGCAAGTTTTTAGATAAATAATGTCCCATACATTCACAAAATCAACATTAGTACAGAATATTTGTGCATGGTAGTAATATTGCATAGTAAATAATAACACAGTTTAACTTAACATAAGTTAAACTGCGTGATTTATTTTTTTATAAGATTATTCTGACCTGCTTGGTTTTAGACTAATTCACCCACTGTCCTAAATTCAGTGCGTTTGATCTGAAAGTTATATTATTTAGTCACTATAGTCTTTTATTGTATAATATTGTTTGTGTTTTTGTCACCACTTAAGTTAATAACTGCCTATAATGATTGTTTGTTACTGTTATTCCTGGAAATATTAACTAAGGCCAACACTAAGTCCAAAAAGCATACAAGCATTCTTAGTTGTTTGTGTTGCTAGACTTTCTAATGTCATACCTCTAAGTTCCGCTACTTTTTCCGCCACATATTGAACATAAGCTGGTTCGTTGCGTTTGCCTCGTTTTGGCACAGGGGCAAGAAATGGACAATCAGTTTCTACTAAAAGGCGATCGCCATCTACTACTTTAACTGATTCCTGAACTTGTGTGGCATTTTTAAAGGTGACAATACCACTAAAACTGATGTAGAATCCCAAATCTAGAAAAATTTTTGTTTCTTCTGGAGTACCTCCCCAACAGTGCATTACCCCTTTTATCGGTCCTTGATTTTCCCAGAAATCATATAAAATTTCTGCCATTGGCATTGCTGCGTCACGACAGTGTATAATTACAGGCTTGTGGAGTTTTTGGGCTATGGTCAATTGCTGTTGGAATACAAGTTTTTGCTGATTTTGATTTTCGGCCTTATAAAAATCTAATCCCATTTCTCCTATGGCTACAACCTTGGCATCAGACCTAGCTAATTCTTCAATTTGAGTCCCCATTTCCGGTGTCCACTTATCAGCATCTAAGGGATGTAGGCCAACAGCAAAGGAAAGTTCTTCAAAGCGATCTGCTATGGCTTTAATGCTAGAAAACTCTTTTGGTTCGACACATGAATGAACCAGGTGAACTACTCCAGCTTCTTGCCAACGTTGGCGAATCGCTTCTAATTCAGAGTTAAATACGTCAAAGTTAATATGAACGTGGGTATCAATTAGCTGCATTTTAACTTCCTGGTAAATAAAATATATTTATAGATAGACTATAACAATCCTAAATCGGTTGTAATATTTTACCGTAGGGGTTTGATTACCAAATCCGATTTTGGCTAGGGTTTAGTCTCCAAACCCTTACAGTTTTTTCTCACAAATCATTGAGTAGTGCCGTTTCAAGCCTTCAATGTTACTTTAGGAAAATGGTAGGATAATGATTTTTTTAAAGCCTTTAGTAAAAAATCTTAGTGAAAAATCTATTGCACTACTTTAAGCACTACACCCCAGTAGGGTTGGTTGATTTATAAAACTATAGTTTTTCAAGTGTAATTAAAAATAAAATCTACTGTGTTATTGATGATGTGTTGAGCATAATTATAGCAATCATAAATAGGTAGGTTGTAACCATGGTCATTTCATTCTAGATTTTGGCAATGAATTTACTGGCTTTACGGATAGCTAAAGATGCGTTGTCTAAAGCTGGCAATCAGGTATTCTCGTAAACATATAAAATGGCAAAGTTGAGAATGAAATAGCCCTGGGTTGTAACAAATTTAAAAGTCAATAAAAAAGTTTAAATTTCCACCTCTTACCAAAAAAGCTGTATTTTTTTTTGACACAAATAAAATAGGATTACTATATATTCGTTATCCCAATAAATAATTAATCAAAAGCTAAAATCAAAGTTTTTTTGAACAAACAATGGTCATTTCAGTTATCAGTTAATAGTTAACACTACCTCTACCTGTGTGTGCAGAATTCTCTAGAAAACCAAAAGGCTTGAAATTTGGAATATTCTCTTTATTTTATCCGCTTAAAATGGGAGGCTTTAGAGCTGAATTTTTCGGTAAATTTTTTAGTGCAATTTTGCCTTGTTGCCTTTGATATAAATTCTCAAGTTTTTGAAATTATGGCAATTATTAATTAGTTTACACTTTTTGATTTCAGTTGTTAAACGAAGAGGTAATTTTACTTCTCAAAAGTAGAAGTCGGTTGCTGATAGCAACTACCGACTCCGAAAAAATCTGAGAACAATTTTCTCTTATATTAGGAAGCTTGAGAGCCTTCATTTGCCATAGACTCTGGTTCACTACCAGTCACAAGTAAGTGTCGCTTGTAATACCTCGCTAGGCGGGATTTTTTGCGTGCACCATTATTTTTGTGTAGAACCCCATGCTTGACTGCTTTATCGATTTTGCTGTAAGCCTTAGACATAAGTTGATTTACTTCTTGCTGCAATTCTTCGGTACGATTAGCAGCATAGTTGTCTACAGCAGTAAAGTATTTCTTGATCACGGTTCTAACTGCTGATTTTTCGCTTTTGTTACGTAGGCGGTTGCGTTCTGCAACTTGGATTCGTTTAATAGCAGACTTAATATTGGCCATAGTTTACTGTTATTGAGTGAAAAAAGGTATAAAATAAAAATACAAACTACCAGACTTACCAATATAACATTGATTGTGATAAAATTACTAGACTTTACTTATAATTTATACAAATTTAGATTGGAATATATTTAATTTTGGGATTTTTGGTATTGATTGCTGATTGATTTAAGTATTTATTTAACCATAGCAATCCTATTTGAGTCCTGTACAAAATTTTAATGGCTTTTAGGAAACAGGGAACAGGCAACGGGGAACAGGCAAGAGTTTCCATTCTTTTATTTATTTTGTGATTTGTCATAACCTATTTAGGATTTCTATATCTCATAGAAATAAAGATTAATAAATTGCTAGATATGCAATATTTTAATTAAGTATTCGTGCGAAATACATTTAATAGTTCAGAGAGGGAACTGGGAATAATGATAAATAATTGATGATTTATAGATAAAAATGGGATATATATCATAATAAAATTTCTAATTGGTTTTAAATCAGCGCTAATGTGTAATTAATTTTGCATCAGCACTTAAATAAATGAATAGTAGTTTTAGATAGTTGATAAAATTTACTCTAAACACGGAATAGTCTAGTTGATAATAAGTTAAAAGTATGATTAAGTAGGTGAGTATTAATCAAAAATCAAACTATGTAACAAAATATGAAATTGGCTAACATCCTATAAACTATAAACTATAAATTTTATAAAGAAAATTTATTGCAGATTATTTGACAAAACTAAATATACATCGGTTTGAGCTGGCCTACTTAACTTAAGTTAAGGTTGTCAAGAGGAAAAAATTATGTACTGTGGGCAAAATAATCAATATATCACGACAATTGACAATTTTGGAAACGATAAATCAAATTAAACTATAAACCTATAGGGAAGTAACTATATTCCTGGGTTCAACCTTATAATAATAGAAGTTTAAGATCAGTCAGAAATGCTAAGTAAGACCAAAGATTGTAGGCTAAGGTTGGCATTGGCAGCTCAGGCAAGAAACTAACACTCAACTATCCTTAAAGATGTCAGTGTTGGTACTTCACGCTATAACAAAGAGTAAGGGCTCGTTTGGAATCGAAAATAATGGCCTTGCTCCTACATAACACAAGGGTAAGTAAAAAACAATAGGCAATAATATAGAACAAAATTCTATTTATCGTCGTTGTCCAGCATTATGTTTAATCTTAATGTTGTCCCATTGATTGTCATTCTCAAACCGCCCTGTATTCTAGCGAACTTTATTGGTTAGCATTCCTAATCTCCATGCTGCGAATTATTACTCAGTGGGTTGAAGCACAAGCTGAATTACGACGCATCACAGAGCGTACCCACGATGATATGGCTATTCACAAAGAGGCAACCGTTCGAGAAATCTTGGGCTCGGTTAGAGAACAAGGTGATGAGGCTGTTTTGCATTATACTGCTGAATTTGACCATATAACCTTAACTCCAGAAGAGTTAAAGGTAAGTGGTTCAGAGCTAGATGCAGCTTATCAGCAAGTAAATAAGGACTTACTAAATGCGATTCGGTTAGCTGCTAAACAAATAGAAGCTTTTCACCGACAGCGAGTTCCTAAGTCCTGGGTTAGTTTTGGTGATGATGAAATAGTTTTAGGCAAACGCTACACCCCAGTGGACAGAGCTGGACTTTATGTTCCTGGCGGTCAAGCTGCTTATCCAAGTACAGTTTTAATGAATGCTGTACCAGCCAAAGTTGCCAAAGTTCCCAGGATTGTGATGGTGACACCACCTGCTCAAGGAAAAAAAATTAATCCAGCCGTACTAGTGGCGGCTCAAGAAGCTGGTATTCAAGAAATTTATCGGATCGGAGGGGCACAAGCAATAGGTGCTTTGGCCTATGGTACCGACACGATTCCAAAGGTCGATGTAATTACAGGGCCGGGTAATATATATGTCACTTTGGCTAAAAAAATAGTTTATGGTACAGTTGGGATTGATTCTTTGGCAGGGCCTTCAGAGGTGTTAATCATTGCGGACTCAGAAGCTAATCCTGTTCATGTAGCAGCAGATATGCTGGCTCAAGCTGAACATGATTCTCTGGCTTCAGCTATCTTGTTGACTACTGATTCAGCACTAGCACGTCAGGTGGTGACAGAGGTAGAACGACAACTAAAGGATCATCCTCGTCGGACTTTAACAGAAAAGGCGATCGCTCATTATGGTTTGGTAGTGGTGGTCGAATCTTTGAAAGCTGCTGCTCAACTTTCTAATCAATTTGCTCCAGAACACTTGGAACTTCAGGTTTCCGATCCATGGGCTTTAGTTGAACAAATTCGCCATGCTGGTGCTATTTTCCTTGGTTGTTCTACTCCTGAAGCAGTAGGAGATTATTTAGCAGGACCAAATCATACTTTACCGACTTCTGGTGCTGCTCGCTATGCTTCAGCATTAGGAGTAGAAACATTTATGAAACACTCTAGCTTAATTCAATATTCTCCTACTGCTTTGCAAAAGGTAGCTGAAGCTATTGATGTATTGGCCACTGCGGAAGGTTTACCGTCTCATGCTAATTCAGTACGACTGAGGAGGAAAGATCGGGAACATGAAGAAGAGTGGACAAAAAATGAAGAGCAAAATGATCCTAAAAAGACTTAACAAAATTGACACTTACAGCAGTTTTTTAAGATGTTGAAATACAGTTTAATCTTTGTATTTGTGCCTTGTTTTCTATAGTTATAACTTGACTTCATTAATTGGAAAGTTGCTGTAATATGGATACCTAAAAATATCTAGCTTCAAGAGGTGGGGCAGATATACAAAGTTAAATTGAATTACTCCGAACCCCGATATTAAGATATGGTAAAGACTCCGGTAAGTGGGAAAGTCTTAGACCTTTGCTCTGAAAACAGAATATCTTCAAATTACTCATTTACTTAAGCTTTAAACTGCAAATATTGTTATAGCTGCGAAGGTTAAATCAGAATAGTCTAACCTTAAGGATAGGAAATAATTAATGTAAAAAGCAGCAAAATTGTCAGATAAATAAAATTGTCTTAAGTATAACTGTAATTGGGGATTCCCTCTTACAATAAATTTTAGCTGAGACTTCACTGCTACTATTTTCAATCCTTGAATTTATGGTTATTTATTGCTGCTAATCTTTTATTTCCTATTTCCTATCTCCCTACCTTTATATATGGCTCTCAAAACAATTATTCTGGCTCTCGAAAATTCACCATCTGACCTGGAACTAATAATTTATGTAGTAACAGAACTTCAGCTAAAACTGGAAACAACAGTTGTCCTGTCTCATGTGGTTGCTACGGAAAATAATGATTTAGATAACCTAGCGGATCGACCTCAAATTGATGTTGAGGAAATTCCTTACCTAGCAATTGAAAAGCAATTAAAGCTTTACCAAGAAAAATTTCCTTGTCAAACTAAACTAGAAATTATTGTGGGCGATCCGAGTGAAGAAATTATTCGGTTATCTAATATTTATAATGCTGATTTAATTGTGATTGGGAGTCGGGGATTAAAAGGTATAAATCGGATTTTAAAAGGGTCTGTCAGTAGTCAAGTTGTTCCTGAGGCAACCTGTTCTGTGCTTGTAGTCAAACCAAGATTATAATTATTTTTTGATAATAATATAACGATAGCAATCCTAAATTATTTGTCACAAATCAACATATAGATAAAAATACTGAAACTTTTACTCCTGTTCCCTGTTCACTTTTTCTAGGATATTTTTTTCACAACAAAAATAGGAATTATATAGCTGATATAGCAATCCTATTTCATTAGTGAAAATCCAGAAATGGTATAATCTAATCAAATATTTGTTCGAGCTGGTTACACACTGTCAAACCTTTGATTTTCCAAAAACTTTCATGTATGG
>JASJEE010000105.1 GCA_030064835.1 Microcoleaceae cyanobacterium MO_207.B10
TTCGGTTCGTGCTGCTCTTGACGATCCAGACCACGAGTGGCAGTTTTGATGGTAGGAGTAAGGTGAGCAAATATTTACCCACCCTACAAAATATTCTACTCTATCCTTTCTATCCGATCCTCATACTTACTGATACAATTCACATTAAGATCAAAAATTATCCCTAGTCTTCCACTACCCTAATATTTTTCCAATTTCCTCTAATACTTCAGCTAAAAAAGGAGCATCTGACTGAACAACATTTTCCTCACTACCATCATGTTTATGATGAGGAAAAGTCGCCAGATTTAATTTTCGGTGGTGTTCTGTGTTGTCATAGCGAAAAATTAGATTATTCTCTGAACTCATATATTGATAACTATACATTTTCCTATCAATTAAGATTTCTACATAAACAAATTCTCGAAAATGTAGCAATGAATTATTTTTAAAACTTATTTTGCCCCTAATAAAACCTTCATACATTCCCCTTTTGTCTGGTTCAATATTCAATGACTGAACTATTAATGAGGATTGAAATAATAGCTGAATCTCTTGAAAATAATCTTCAATCAACAAAATCAATCTCCTCTATAGATTCTTTTGTTTGTTGTAAATGTGCCAACATTTGAGATTCTCCAATCCATTCATCAAAGTCAAAACTATGGGATAATTCATCATTATTAAAACTGTTGACAAACTCCTCTGTCGATAACTGATACTTAGTTTCAAATTCCTGTATACGTTCTTCTGTTTTTTTAATTCCTGCTTTGACACTCTGCAACCTTTCCGACAAAGCACTTTGAATAATTCGTCTGAGGGAATCTGGATCTTTTGATCTTAGTGTTAGTTCAGCCATAATCTTTTTTGATATTTTTAGTTGATATATTGCCTATAATTATACCAGATTTTTACATATTTAGTTTTCCTTCCATCCAGACACCCTAATATGATTAAAATTAACCGTATCAATCTCTATTTTTTCTAGATAGTTTGCTAACTTAAAATCGTCAGTTAATACTAAATATTTCTCTTTTGCTAAACTGATAATTCCACTGTCAGTTAAACCATATTTAGTAAATTTTTCCACTTGAGTTGCGGTGCTACTTTCGACATAAAACTCATCCCATTGAGTTAATGCTTTTGCCAGAAATTCTAGACATTGAGAACGTTCCGGTTCAGTAAGCTGGTTAATGAAATTACTCACTTCTGTCAGAATATTAGGAGTGACAACGATTTTGGAAAAATACGATATTATTTCTACTAAAAAATCATAATCTTTTGGTGAAAACTGTTCAGTACGATTAAACTTAGAAATGCGCTTTTTATTAACTGAACCTACAAACAATAAAAGTAGAATGTTTGTATCAACTATAACTCCTTTGCGTTTATATTTACCAAATAGTTTGCGAATATAATCTATCATAATTCGCGAATTTTAATTTACTCAACTTCACTTGTTTCGGCATTAATTTTAAATACTTTATAATCCCTCTCTTTTTTTAAGAAAAAACTTTCTTCTTCTCCTGTTGTATTAGCAATAAATCCCAGTGTAATTAACCAATATTTTCTGTCTTCTGATAATTCCACTTCTTCCAGTCTTAAATCTTTAATTTGATATTCCAATAAACCTTGAAGAGACTGCAAGTAATTCTTTGCAGCTAACACAGCGCCACGAACATCTATTCTCTTATTTGTTGTTTGGTTTTCCATAATTTTACTCCTTGATGTAATTAGTTTTTTGTATGAACAATGTCTACAAAACTATATTATAATATATAAAAATAGCCAAAATAGGAGAGAAAAAACGAGTAATAACTTTGACGAATTGGCCAACTACAGAAAGCAACTTGGTTTACCGCCAGCAGGTAGTGAAACTGATAGATCGACTATAGCTAAATTAGAAATAAGCAATTGCGCTTTCTTCGGTATCAACTCTGGAAGCAACCCTTATTCTCGAAAGGTGACATTAAAAGTTAATCCTATTAGCAAAACTCATGCAGAAGCAGACGCTTTTCAGCAAGCAGCAGATGCAGGTGTTAGAGGTGGGAAAGCGCGTTTAATAGTAGACAGGGAATTATGTGCTGCTTGCGGTATCCGAGGTGGAGTCAATTCGATGGCCTGGCAGTTAGGTATAGAAGAACTAGAAATTGTGACTCCTAGTGGCACAAAAATGATAACGGTTAAACCACCAAAAAGAAGGAGAGGATAAATGTTTGTATTAGACTTATCAGTGGAAAAGTGGGTTGGTAATCAAGATGAGGGCGACTTCATAGAAAACCCTACTTGGCAACAAATAGAGTCAGCGATCGGGGAATTAAATGGCACAACCAAAACTTTAGTAACTTTAGGTGCAGATGAAGAAGTTTACATGAGTATTGGTGGTGGTGCAGGAGGTAAATATATTGTTAATGTTACTTTTGATAATCTGACTTTCCATAATTTAGTCGATAGCTCCCAAGCAGAAGAAATAAAACAACTGGTTGTAGGCGGACAATTGGGAGATTATCAGGCTAAAATTTGTGTAGATTTACAGACTGCTTTGTTGGCAGCTAAAACTTTTGCTCTTGCGGGGGAACTTGAAGAGTCTTTGAGTTGGGAGGTAGATGAGTCTTTGGTGGAGGTGGGGTAAAAAATAGCGATCGCTCTGGTTCTTAGGAGGGCGATCGCGAAGCGGAACGGAGTTCTATCGCCTGTTTTATCTATACCAATATTTACTTAATTTTTGGTCTAGGAATTTCTCGTCCTAATTATTGAGGAGTTTCTATCCATTATTTTCAATTATTCATCAACTTCAAATAAAGAACGAGGTAATCTTGAAAATTTCAGTATTTACACTGTTTTTGAACAAAAAATAAAGTGAGATAATAAATTAAGAAATACCAAATAGGATTTAAAAACTATGATTTTTATTATACCCTTGATCTTGGGTGGTGCAGCATTAGGTACTGCTGCTTTTGGTGTATTTACAGGAGCTAGCGGTGTTTCCCAGATGAAAGAAGCGGAGAAAATTGGCAAAGATGCTCAAAGGCGACATGAGAAAGCACGCGACCTTTTACAAAAGGAGAAGGAAACTACTCAGGAATTAGCAGCAGAATATGGTCAACTACAGATCGGGGTTAAAACTAAGACAATTGGTCGTTTTATTGCCTTTTTAGAGCGTATTGGTCAAAAATCTTCTACTGATAAACGATTTTTGGAAGGATTAGATGGTATTTCCATTGAAGAAATCAAGGAATATAAAGCTACTGCTTTAGAGGCCGAAAAATTTGCCAAAGGAGGTTTTGGGGCAGCAGCAGCAGGAGCAGCAGGAGGTTATGGAGCAACTACTGTGGCAACATCTGTGGGAGTCGCTAGTACAGGCACGGCAATTTCTGGGCTGAGTGGTGCAGCAGCTTGGAATGCTACTTTGGCATGGCTTGGAGGTGGCTCTTTGGCAGCAGGTGGAGGCGGTATGGCACTGGGTACTCTTGTGCTTGGTGGGATTACGGTAGGTCCGGCGTTGGCAGTTGCCGGATTTGTGATTGGCGGTAAAGGTGAGAAGGCTTTAACTGAAGCGGAGGAGTATAAGGCTAAGGCTAACGTTGAAATTGCCACGCTGAATGAAGCGCGAGATTTTCTTAAGCAAGTTAAACGTCGGATAAATGAGCTTGGTTACTTGGTAAAAGATATAGACGACCGCGCTTGTTTGGCTATGAACGAATTGGAATCTCGCCCATTTAACAAAGACCGCGATGCTGCCAAGTTTCAACAGGTGGTACTTTTTATCAAAGCTCTCGCAGAAATTATGAAGACTCCCGTTCTTGATGATGAGGGCAAAAAGCTAAATCCTGTAACCGAGAATATTATCGAAAAATATAGCACTATCTAAAGAGAAGAAATATGTCAGCACAGAAAATTTTCAATAATCTTGATCAGTTTGTTACCCCTACTGAGTCTTTAGAACGTATTGTCGAAGCTTATAGCGAGTATATGAAAATAGCAGAAGAAGAACAAACAAAACGTCGGGGAATACAAGCTTGGGAGAAAACTACCATCACGAAAATTCAGGCACAACGAGATTTATTGATGGAATATCTGGAGCGGTCTTTTGACGAACGTGCAAATAATTTTAGTCAGATGTTCGATGTAGTAGATCGAGCGATCGCTACTGGGAATAATGAACAGTTGGCTTTAATACTAGATTCAATAACAAAGTTAGCACAGTCGAGTCCCTTCAAAGATTTAGCAAATTTAAGTTCGGTTCGTGCTGCTCTTGACGATCCAGACCACGAGTGGCAGTTTTGATGGTAGATTGTTTATATATTTCTCTTTTGAGCGCTCGTAGGGACGTTGCATGCAACGTCCCTACAGGTTGGGAATACAACATCCTTACGGGTTAGGGGAATTTACATTAATAAACCGACTGTATTATTTCGATCATTTTCCCATTTGATAGGGTTATTAATAATATATCTTCTTATATTTTCTAGAGATTCATCATCACGAATAATATTTTCATAAAATCTTTTTTGCCAACCAAAGAATGAATAGTTATTTGAGTTACACCAATTAGTAACGGCAGATTTATATGACCGAATAATTGCACTTAAACTCCCTGCTTTGGGAGACATTTCTGACATTATGTTGGAAATATCATATTCCTTTGAGACGTC
Source organism: Microcoleaceae cyanobacterium MO_207.B10 (assembly GCA_030064835.1). Classification (GTDB taxonomy): domain Bacteria; phylum Cyanobacteriota; class Cyanobacteriia; order Cyanobacteriales; family Microcoleaceae; genus JASJEE01. The sequence continues at coordinate 4,635 of JASJEE010000105.1, forward strand.
AGACTTAACTTCTGTACTACTATCAATAATTATAATTCCATGTAGATGATTTGGCATAATTACATATCGATCTAAATATACATCTTTTTTTTTAGAGTGAATGGGAATATCTTGCCAAAATTTTTGTGCTATTTTACCAATATTTGATAGTTGCATTTGACCTTGAGTAATATTGCCAAAAAAGTTTTCTCGGTTGGAGGTACAAATTGTTACGAAATACCAGCCATTTTCGGCATAATTCCAATGTGGTAAACGGGTAGATTTTCTGCCTCTTTTTCCTTCATAATATTCGGTATTCATTATATTTTTTATTGGTTAAAATTTTTTGTCAAATTCTTACCGTCAACCCGTAGGGACGTTGCATGCAACGTCCCTACGGGTATGGAGAAGCAAGGTTGATAATTTGGCGATCGTAAAAATTGTAGAAACCTTATGGCAATATTGTTTTTGGTAAAATTCCCACACCATAACGTCGGGACGTTTTCCCACACAACAACGTAGGGACGTTGCATGCAACGTCCCTACAGATTGTTTATTCGATTCCCTCTATCCTATCCTCCACTTGCTGATACAACTCACGCAACTTATCCAAATTACTCTCACTTGTCTCCCAATAACCGCGACCATTCACTTCCAACAATGTAGTCACCATTTTCCGGAACGAATGCGGATTCAAATTCAACAACCGCTGCTGCATCTGCTCATCTTTAATAAAGGTCTCGTTCACATCTTCATAAACCCAATTATCAACGGCACCAGCAGTCGCACTCCATCCCATGGTATTCACGAGACGCTTTGACAACTCCCGCACTCCTTCATAACCATGAGATAACATTCCCTCATACCATTTCGGATTCAACATTTTTGTCCGCGCATCTAAACGTACTGTCTCTGACAAAGACCGTACCTGAGCATTCGCAGTTGTCGTATCCGCAATATAAGAAGATGGTTTTTTCCCGTCATCCCGGAGAGTCGCTACAATTTTTGTCGGATCGGAATCAAAATAATGACTCACATCTGTCAAACTAATTTCCGATGAATCTAAATTCTGGAAAGTCGCATCCGCAGTTTTCAACGCTGACTCAAATACTTTCCGGTTATCCTCCATCATTCCTGGGTTATCAGAATTAAATGCAAACGACTTGCGCTTCAAATACATTTCCTGTAATTCTGACTCATCTTCCCAGGTACTATTCTCTACTGCCAAGTTAACGTTTGCAGCATAAGAACCCGAAGCATTGGAAAATACCCGCGTTGCAGCTTGACGTAAATTTACTCCTAAATCTTCCGCTTGCTTGAGAGCGTGCTTCCGGACAAAGTTCATCTCTTCCGGTTCCTCTGCTTCTGCTGCCATTTTCACAGCTTTATCCAAAAGATTCATTTGATTGATAAATAAATCTCGGAATACACCGGAACAGTTAATCACCACATCAACGCGCGGACGACCTAACTCTTCTAATGGAATTAATTCCAATTTATTCACCCTACCCAAAGCATCAGGTACAGGTTTCACACCTACCATCCACATTACCTGAGCAAGTGATTCGCCGTAAGTCTTGATATTGTCAGTTCCCCACAACACAACAGCGATCGTTTCTGGATACTGCCCACCATTCTCTTGCATCTGTCGCGCTAATAAACGGTCAACTACAATTTTTGCCGACTTAACCGCAGCAGCAGTAGGAATAGATTGGGGATCGAGAGCGTGCATATTTTTACCAGTCGGCAAAACATCCGGGTTCCGAATCGGGTCGCCACCAGGTCCGGGTAAAATATATTCCCCTTCCAACGCTCGCAACAGAGAACCTAACTCGTTATCAGCACAAACCTGCTCTAAGCAAAATTCCAAATATTCAAACAGAGGTTTAATAAGTTCCGCATCAACATCCGGAAAACCTGCTGTTTCCAGAGCTTCTATCCAAGGTACTTTTTTCATCATGTTGAAGAAATTGAGTTTGCTCACCATAGAAACTCGACCTTCAGCATCCGTTTGTTGTTGCACCAACGCAGCAACAGCAGCACGAGTCGCTTCCGTAATATTCTGAACTAACTCCACATCTGCCAAAATACCCTTATTATTATTTTGGTAAAGTTCCTCAATATCGCGGTTGAGACTATTAGCAATGATTCGAGGTAAACCAGTTATCCCTTCCTCTTCTCTGTCGAGACTAGCAATGTTGACTAAGGTGGCGATCGCCTCTTCAGAACTAGGAGGTTTACCAATAATGTGCAAACCACAAGGCAACAACCGAGACTCAATTTCCATCAGTCGGCGGTAAACATCCCCAACAATTTTATCCCGTTCCTCAGCAGTCAACTCCTGAGCATCTTTTTCTGGCAGGGTAACATCCTGGTCTAAGTTCACCATCCGACACTTATCCATAATAGTGTTCACAATGGGAACACCCCGACCGCTATCTTTCAAAGTTTGATAGGAACCGATCAACTCGTTCAACTCCTGCAAACCTTTATATAAACCAGCATTTTCCGCAGGGGGAGTCAAGTAAGAAATAGTCTCTGCATAACTCCGACGTTTAGCAATAGTCGCCTCACTAGGATTATTCGCTGCATAATAATAGATGTTGGGAATGCTGCCAATGAGATTATCTGGATAACAATCTCCAGACATTCCTATTTGCTTACCAGGCATAAATTCGAGAGAACCGTGAGTACCGAAATGCAGTACCGCGTCAGCTTGCCAGATTTGTTCTAAATAAGTATAGTAAGCAGCAAAACCATGATGAGGACTAGCGGAACGGGAGAACAACAACCGCATGGGGTCGCCTTCATAACCGAATGTTGGTTGTACTCCGATGAAAACATTGCCGAAACTCTTACCGTAAATTAATAAATTTTCGCCGTCGCTATTCAGGTTTCCTGGAGGGGGTCCCCAGTTTTCGTGCAACCGTTCGGAGTATGGAGTCAGACGTTCGTATTCGGCAACCGACATCCGGTGAGCAATATTCAACTCTGGACTTTGATATTGAGCAGTCGCATCGTGAATAACTTGCTTCATCAACTCTTCTGCGGAGTCTGGCAAGTCTTGAATATCGTAACCGTTGCCTCGGAGTCCTTTTACAACTTCATAGATAGAACCGAAAACATCTAAATATGCAGCAGTACCAACATTTCCTTTGTCTGGTGGGAAACTGAAAATAGTAATAGCAACTTTTTTATTCAGTTTAGGTTTACGTCTAAGAGTTGCCCACTTCAGAGCGCGTTGAGCAACAGCTTCGATCCGGTCTTGGAGAGCGATCGCTTTTCCGGTTGCTCCATCTCGCCCAGACATAATAATAGGTTCGATCGCTCCATCCAGTTCGGGAATAGCTATTTGCAAAGCTACTTGTATGGGGTGTAGACCAAGTTCGCTTTCTTCCCATTCTTCCGTAGTTTGGAAAACCAGAGGCAACGCTACCATATATGGTCGGTTCAACCGTTTCAAAGATTCGATCGCCTTCGGATGATCTTGTCTCGCAGGTCCGCCAACCAATGCAAAACCAGTCAAAGAAATAACTGCATCTACTAATGGTGTAGGTTCAACTCCCTTAGCAGCAGTTTCCCAAAAATAAGCATCGACTGGTTTGGAAAAATCTAATCCTCCAGCAAATACAGGTACAACTCGCGCTCCCATTGCTTCCAACTCTTGCAACATGGCAACGTAGTGAGCGTCATCTCCCGTAACTAAGTGGGTACGCTGCAACACTAAACCAACACATGGAGCGAGGGGATCTTTCAAATCTTCAGAAATATCTTTGCGTTCGTTGTACCACTTGAGATATTCTTTGACATCCTCAAACATTTTCGGTGCGAGGGGATGCCAAACACCCATGTCGGGATAAACTACTGGATCGACATATTGAAAAGAACTTTTTTTCTCATTCTTGAAAACATATTTGTCTGCCAACATTAGCAGGAAGTTTTCCAGGTTTTCGGAGGAACCCCCTAACCAATACTGGAAACTGAGCATAAAGTTCCTAGCATCCTGCGCCTTATCAATAGGCATATATTTCAAAACTTTCGGCAGAGTTTGCAGCAACTTCAACATTCCATCTTGGAAAGAAGAACCAGATTTTTCCTTACGCTTCCGCATAAATTGAGCGATCGCGCTCTTACTCTGACCTAATTGGGCCATTGAAAAGCTGCCCATTTTATTCAGACGCATAACTTGTGGCATGGAAGGAAAGACAACTGCAACGTCCAGTTTGTCTCGGTAGGGGGTTACAGCCTCTACTACTTTTTCGGCCAAATCTTCAATGAAAATTAGGGAAGCGATAAAAATGTTAGCTTCAGAAACTTCTTTTTTAAAATTTTCGTAATTTTGGGGGTCTCTTAATTCTTCTATTAAATAGCCACTAATTTCTATGGCCATATTAGGATTTTTCTCATTTATGGAACGTACTGCTCCAGAGAGGGCACTTTGATATTGTGCTTCTAGAACGATGTATACGACCTTTAAGAGCGATCGCCCTTTTAAGTCTTCTGGGACAATGTGGCGAACGGCAGGTTTAACAGATGTGAACATTAAGTATTGCTCCTTGAGGACAATTGCTGATACTTAATGAGTATATTTACCAGAAAATGTGAAAAAAAGGTAGAGAAAAGTTGGAATTTGATACAAATCTATAAGAAATTAGAAATCTTTCGTTACATTTATTGACAAAATGTCGAGTATATGAATCAAAATTTTTCAAAAAATTTTGATTGACATTTTCGGATAAATATGATTAATAATCAGGCTGTAGATTAAGACTTACCTTGATAAGCTTGTGCGCATCTAAACTTGCTAGTTTTGACTGACGGGGAGATAGAATAGGGTGTGCTGAAAAAGTCTTTTTTCAGGAGTAGGGGAGCGGGAGAGTAGGGGAGTAATTTTTTTACCTAAATAACACGGGAGCATGAAAGCCATCGTCTTTTAAGCGATGGATGAAAGGCGAGGAGTCGGATTTTAATCCGATGTATTTTATTTGACCAAAAAGCCACGTTGAAGGCCCCATGTTTTAACTGGGGAATGAAAACAACCGAGTCGTTTAGACTAGACAACTAAAGTAGTCCTGTGTTATTATTACTTGTAATAAAGCCATCCAACCACCATTTCAAATGCACTCTTGTCAGCAAGTTTTAGTAGGTAAAAATTCCGAATTAATTACTATTTTAACATTCTTGTGTGAACAGTCTCACAAGCTTACTAACATGGGAATATATTATGGTCGGCAATTATTTTTTAAGTCTCACAAAACTCTGGGCAAGTTTGAATTGGAAAAGGTCTACAAAAAGAACTATCACTATAAAGTTTTATATTCACAAGCAGCACAACAAATATTGAGAACTGTAGCTGAATCATTTATGTCTTATTATGGTCTAATAAAAGCCTATAGTTCAGGAAAAATCTTAGAAAGACCAAGGATTCCTAAGTACAGAAAAAAAGGGGGAATGGCTACAGTTAGTTACCCTTCTCAAGCATTAAAACTTAAAGGTAATCAAATTAGAGTGCCACTAGGTAATACTTGTAAGCGCTGGTTTGATCTAGATTGCTTTTATATTCCTATGCCGAGTAATCTCAACTTTGCTTCTATTAAAGAACTGAGAATATTACCGAGAAATAGATGCTTTACCCTAGAATTTGTCTATGAAAAAGAAGAATTAGTTAAACCTCAATTAAATCAAGACAATGTATTAGGGATAGACCATGGTGTAAATAATTGGTTGACCTGTGTATCTAATCTCGGTACTAGCTTAATTATAGATGGGAAACAGATTAAATAAATGAATCGTTGGTACAACAAACAGGTATCAACTATTAAAGAAAATCAAGCTTTAGGATTTTGGTCAAATAGACTAGCTTCTATTACTGAAAAACGTAACCGCCAAATCCGTGACGGTATAAATAAAGCAGCCAGAATAGTAATTAATCATTGCTTAAAAAATTCTATTGGTACAATTGTTTTTGGTTGGAATAAAGGTCAGAAAAATGAAATCAAATTAGGAAAAAAAAGTAATTCTGAGTTTGTACCAATTCCTACAGCTAGACTGAAAGAAAGAATAGCTCAATTATGTGAAGAGTATGGGATTATATTCATAGAAACTGAGGAAAGTTATACAAGTGTTGCTTCATTTTTAGATGGTGACAATCTGCCTATTTATGGTGAGAAACCCGATGATTGGAAACCATCAGGAAAAAGAATAAAGCGTGGTTTGTATAGAAGTAGTAATAATTGGTTAATTAATGCAGACTGTAACGGGGCTGCAAATATAATCACAAAAGTAAGCAGAAAGCTAAGGTTAAACTTAAGCCGACTGTGTAGGGGCACTTTGACTTGTCCCCAGAGAATATATCTTTGGTCAGCTAAGAAAAAACGAAGCAACATGGATTTATCCTGTTGCGTAGTATCAACTTAGAATCCCCGTGACTTAAGTCCGGGGAGCAGTCAATCAATCTTGCCCAAAATCCTCACTTTTTGAGCATAAAGAGCTGAAAACTAAGGTATTTCAGACCTAAAAAGGTTAAAATCTTTATCTGTCAATGCTTTGAGATTTAATCAGCAAGCCCTAGAATAGTTTATCTCTAGTCTATCCCTACCCAAGTCAGGAGAAATTACAGCGCTTTTCACCCTTGATCAACCACACCGTCATAACCAAAACCTTGTAGGGGCGATTTCCTAAGGTCATGCTCCTCAGATCGCGAATCGCCCCTACTGTGGTCTACTGTGCAGGAAAACCGCTGTAAAGAGGGATACTCCTAAAAATTTCCGAAACGCTTATTGAGCAACTCAACTATTGCCTTAATTCTGAATTAAAAAATCTGATCTACTTAGTGGAGCATCATCCAAGGTCGCAAATAAAACACTACTGGAAAAACCAGAATGATCGTCAATCTGGTTATAAAATAAATTACCTGTGCTTTGATTGATAAAATGTTTAAATAAAATTAATCAAAATAGGTATGAGCATAATTTTTACATCCCTAACCAATTACGAAATCGGCAACTTAATACATGAGAGTAGTCGTACTCTTGTCTATCGCGGACAGAGAAAATCGGATTTTCAACCTGTCATTATTAAACTGCTCCAAAATGAGTTTCCTTCTTTTAACGAATTAATTCAGTTTCGCCACCAATTTACTATTGCCAGAAATCTCCAAATAGAAGGTATTGTCAAACCATTAGCACTGGAACGTTATCATAATGCTTATGCCTTAATTATGGAAGATTTTGGCGGTATTTCTTTAGATGAATATTATCAAAAATTTTCTGCTGCGAAAGATATATCCCAATTTCTAAATATAGCCATTCAAATAACTGAAATTCTTGATAAATTACATAAAAATCGGATTATTCATAAAGATATTAAACCAGCAAATATACTAATTAATCCTGAAACTAAACAAGTAAAAATTATTGATTTTAGTATTTCTACTCTGTTACCAAAAGAAACTCCCACTATTCAAACTCCTAATGTTTTAGAAGGAACTCTAGGCTATATTTCACCGGAACAAACTGGCAGGATGAATAGAGGAATAGACTATCGTAGCGACTTTTATTCCCTGGGTGTAACATTTTTTGAGATGTTAAATGGAAAATTACCATTTGAAACTACTGACCCCATGGAATTAGTTCATTGTCATATCACAAAAATTCCTCCGATTTCAGACTCTCAACTACCAACTGTTCTAGTAGATATCCTCCTCAAGTTGATGGCGAAAAATGCTGAAGACCGTTATCAAAGTGCTTTGGGTTTAACATACGACCTGGAACAATGTTTGAGACAATGGCAAGAAAAAAGAAAAATAGAAACTTTTGAATTAGGAAGTAGGGATATAAGCGATCGCTTCCTCATCCCAGAAAAACTCTACGGTAGGGAAACGGAAGTGGGAGCTTTACTGGATGCTTTCGAGCGGGTGGCTCATCCCCCCCAAACCTCCCATCTAACCAAAAGCGGAGCATCTTCTGAATTCCCCCTGACCAAGGGGGACGGGAGGGGGATCACACCGGGGGGAGGTAGATCAGAAATGATGTTAGTAGCAGGATTTTCGGGGATAGGTAAAACAGTTGTTGTGAATGAGGTACACAAACCTATAGTCAGACAGCGGGGATATTTTATTAAAGGTAAGTTTGACCAATTTCAGCGCAATATACCTTTTTCTGCTTTTGTGCAAGCATTCCGAGATTTGATGGGGCAACTTTTGCACGAAAGCGATGTTCAACTGGAGCAATGGAAAGTTAAAATACTCAAAGCGGTAGGGGAAAGCGGACAAGTAATTATTGATGTGATTCCCGAATTAGAGGATATTATTGGTCAGCAACCTTCTGTTCCTGAACTTTCTGGGAGTGCAGCCCAAAATCGCTTTAATTTATTGTTTTCCAAATTTATTCCAGTATTTGCCACAGAAAATCATCCTCTAGTCATATTTATTGATGACCTTCAGTGGGCAGATTTGGCATCGTTAAAATTGATGCAATTGTTGATGGGTGATGCTGAGAGTAGTTATCTCCTACTATTAGGAGCTTATCGTGACAATGAGGTGTTTCCAGCTCACCCATTAGTGGTTACTTTGGATGAAATTACTAAGTCGGAAGTGACTTTGAATACTATTACCCTTGCTCCCTTAAATCAAAGCCACCTGAATAATTTGGTTGCAGATACTCTAAGTTGTGGCTCGCAAGAGGCGTTACCATTGACAGAATTAGTTCATCAAAAGACTAAGGGAAATCCGTTTTTTGCGACTCAGTTTCTCAAAGGGTTACATGAGGATGGATGGATTAGTTTTAATTTTGATGTAGGTCACTGGGAATGTGACATGACTAGAGTAAGAGAATTATCACTAACAGATAATGTGGTGGAGTTCATGGCGGGGAGGTTGCACAAATTACCAGAAACAACTCAGGAAATATTGAAGTTAGCAGCTTGTATTGGGAATCAGTTCGATTTGGGAACTTTGGCAGTGGTGAAAGAAAAGTCTGAGGTGGAAGTAGCAAGTTATTTGTGGGTAGCATTGCAAGAGGGATTAGTTTTACCTTTGGGAGAAACTTACAAATTTTTTCAAGGAACCGATGAGAAAGAAAAAACTTTAGTTGAAGATACCTCAGTCGGGTATAAGTTTTTGCACGATCGCGTTCAACAAGCTGCTTATTCTTTGATTGCTGAGTCGGAAAAACAAGGGACTCACTTAAAGATTGGTCGGTTGTTGTTAAAGAATACTCCTGAATTGGAGCGGGAAGGGAAAATTTTCGATCTAGTCAATCAGTTGAATTATGGTGTGGAGTTAATAACTGAATCAGAAGAGCGCGAAGAATTAGCCCGGTTGAATTTATTGGCTGGAAATAAGTCGAAAGCTGCAACAGCTTACAGTGCAGCCGTTAGTTATTTGGCTGTAGGTCGAGAACTACTAACATTAAATAGTTGGGAGATTCAGTACGAACTCACATTGTTATTATATCAATCAGCAGCCGAAGCAGCATATCTTAATGGTGAATATGACGAAATGGAGAGATTGATAGAAGTAGTATTGCAAGAAGCAAAGTCATTATTAGAGAAAGTTAGAGTTTATGAAATCAAGCTGCAAGCTTATTCTCTCAGAAAACAATTTGTAGAAGCAATTCAGACAGCTTTTTATGTTTTGAATTTATTAGGAATAACTTTTCCCGAATCGCCAACCGATGCAGATATTCAACAAGCATTAATGGAAACTCAATCTTATTGGAGCGATCGACAAATTGAAGAATTAATCGATCTGCCAGAAATGAGCGACCCAGAAAAAATAGCTGCCTTAGGTATTCTGTGCAATATTACTTCGGCAGTTTATATTGCGATGCCTCAATTTTTACCCCTAATTGTCTGTAAGCAAATAAAATTATCTCTGGAATATGGTAATGCTTCTTGGTCTGCTTTTTCTTATTCACTTTATGGCACTATTTTGTGTGCAATTTTGGATGATATTGATTCTGGTTATCAATTTGGTAAATTAGCTTTAAGTCTATTGTCTAAATTTAATGCTAAAGAACTTACAGGTATGGTTATTATCAATACAGATGGAGATATTCGACATTGGAAAGAAGCTGCAAGAGAAACTATCAAACCTCTATTTTTAGCATACCAAACAAGTTTAGAAACAGGAGACCCACTATTTGGCTCTTATTGTGCTTTTTATGGGTGTTACAATTCATATTTTGCTGGAACAGAATTGGTCGAGCTAGAAAAAGAAATTGCAACTTATAGTCAAGCATTCAAGGAATTTAAACAGGAGATAGCTTATTCTTGGAGTGAAATTCACAGACAGGCAATTTTAAATTTAATTCAACCAACTACTAATCCTGGTTATTTGTTAGGGGAAGCTTATAATGAAGAAAAATCTCTACCATTTCATCAGGAAAACGATCGCCTCGGTCTCCACATTATATATAGCCATAAGCTGATACTTAATTATTTATTTGAACAGGTAGAAGCAGCAATGGAAAATGCAGCGATCGCTGAAAAATATTTAGATGGAATAACGGGAATGTTAGGTATTCCTGTATTTTATTTTTACGATTCTTTAGCTAGACTGCAATACTTACAGAGTTTAGAAAATCAAGATTTAGCACAACTAGAAAAAGTAGAACTAAATCAAAAAAAGATGGAAAAATGGGCTAGTCATGCACCAATGAATCATCTGCACAAATTTAATCTAGTAGAAGCAGAAAAACATCGAGTGTTAGGTCAAAATTGGGAAGCTATAGAATTATATGACAGCGCCATTGCTGGAGCAAAAGAAAACCAATACATTCAAGAAGAAGCGCTCGCTAACGAACTGGCTGCCAAATTCTACCTTGACCGAAGCAAAGAAAAAATAGCTACTACCTATATGCAGGAAGCTTACTACTGTTACGCCCGTTGGGGAGCCAAAACCAAAACTGACGATTTAGAAAAGCGCTATCCTAACCTCTTAGCTCCTATTCTCAGACGACAAAAACTTACTTTAACTACCAGTGCGACTCTCAGCAGTTTAACTCAAGGCACAATTTCCAAAACTACGACAGACATGGGAGAAATATTAGACTTAGATAGTCTAATGAAAGCCTCCCGGACTCTTTCCCAAGATATATCCTTAGACGGAGCGATCGCTAATTTAATGCAGGTAGTGATGGAAAATGCTGGTGCGGAAACTATTGACTTGATGCTGTTTCAAGAACAAGAATTAATGCTGACTGCTTTTGCTAATAGCAAAGAAGTTAGCACAATTGACCCCATTCCCGTGACAGAAACTCAGGCAGTACCTTTAAGTATTATCAACCAAGTCAAACGTAGCCAACAGCCATTTATTTTGGAAAATGCTAGTCAGGAAACTGCTTATGCAAAAGATGCTTACATCCAGAAGCATCAACCTCAGTCTATTTTATGTTTGCCTTTAAAAGATCGGGGTCAAGCGATCGGTATTCTCTATCTAGAAAATAATCAAATTACTGGAGCATTTACCAGCGAACGAATGGAAGTATTAAGTTTACTTTGTTCCCAAGCGGCTATTTCCCTAGAAAACGCCATACTCTATCAACAAACCCAGAATTATGCTCAACAATTGGAGCAAACACAACTACAACTTGTTCAAAACGAAAAAATGGCTTCAATTGGTCAGTTAGTTTCTGGTATTGCCCACGAAATTAATAATCCTGTGGGGTTTATTTCTGGGAATTTAGATTACGCTACTGAATATATTCAGGATTTAATTGATTTGTTGGAACTTTATCAACAAGGAATTGATTGGAATAGTCAAACAACTCAAGCGAAAATTGAAGAGATAGAATTAGATTATTTATTGACAGATTTACCAGGATTAATTGAGTCAATGAAAGAAGGAACAGGACGGATTGCAGAGATTAGTAAATCTATGCGAACTTTCTCTCGTTCTGATACAACTGCCAAGGTTAATTTTAATATCCATGATGGAATAGATAGCACTTTATTAATTCTCAGGCATCGACTCAAAGCTAATGAAGTTCGCCCAGAAATAGAAGTAGTAAAAAATTATAGTGAACTGCCAGAAGTAGATTGTTATCCCGGACAATTAAATCAAGTATTTATGAATTTAATTGCTAATGCCATTGATGCTTTAGAAGAAAGTAATTCCGGGAAAAGTTTTCAAGAAATAAAAGTAGTGCCAAATCAGATTACTATTACTACAGAAATTGACTCAGAAAAACAACAGGCAATTATTAGAATTGGAGATAATGGTATGGGAATGAGTGAGGAAGTAAAAGAGAAAATATTCGGTCATTTATTTACGACAAAACCAGTGGGAAAAGGAACAGGATTAGGTTTATCAATTTCTCGTCAAATAGTAGAAGAAAAACATGGAGGTCAAATTACTTGTACTTCAGAATTAGGAACAGGAACTGAGTTTGTAATTAGTTTACCAATCTGATCAAAAAAAAGATAGAATCCCTGAGTAGTATCTTGCCAAAGGAGTCAAAGAGAGGGAGAAATAGACTAGGGGAAAAAGGTACAAAAAAGCCCCGATAGGAAACCGAAAAATTCAGGTATCAAGCCTGATATTTGAGGATAAAAAAGAAAAAAACCATATTAGCTAATCCTGTTGGTGAACACAAGAGGTAATTCTTAATTCTTAATTCTTTTCCCCTACTCCCTACTCCCTACTCCCTACTCCCTACGTAGATACATAGATCGCAAATTGGTTCTATAATACCAAATTGATAAATGTTTGCTACAAATCTTATCAATCTTGGGTTTGGGGTGTGGGGTTTTGGGTGTGGTGAAATCATAGGAAAAACAAAGAAAAAGGCTGGTTATCAAAGGGATAAAGTCGAAAAATTTATTAATTAGTTAATAGTTGAAGTTGGCTCAAGCATCACATTCTTTTTTAAAATTGGTATAATCCGGATGAAAAGTCGTCATTGCGATGATAGGAAGCAATCTCTTATACCTGTAGGGGCGATTTGCGTTCCGGAATACTTTGCTTCGGAATGCTGTGCAAACGGAAATCGCCCCTACTCCTACCCTTACCAAAATAATTTTTCAGGAAACCCTAAATAGGTAAAACAATCACAAACTCAGTTCCTATTCCTAATTCTGAAGTACAAGTAATTTTACCTCCATGTTTTTCTTCTACTATTTGACGAGAAATTGATAAACCTAATCCTGTTCCTTTTCCCACTGGTTTTGTCGTAAATAAATGACCGAATATTTTC